>CAZCKE010000291.1:0-5702 GCA_964499005.1 uncultured Tepidisphaeraceae bacterium | reverse complement strand
TGCAAATTGAACCACTTCCTACATGTTTTGGGAACATACAAGAACGCAGAGAAGAATTATTCAGTTAGGTTTAACACACGACGACGGATGCCATCCTTTAGAACGACTGTGTTGAAGTTGATCAGAAGGCCGATTTGCCAACCACCGAGACGCATGTAGGTCAAAAGTTGAGCTTCGTGGATTGGTAAAATCTTTTCGGTGGATTTCAATTCCACAACCAAGCGCTGATCCACAAGTAAATCGATTTTATATCCACAATTTAGAAGCATGCCCTTATATGTAACCGGTAAATCCAACTGGCATACGAATGGAATTCCCCGCAAACTCAACTCTCGACAAAGACATTGTTCATAAGCCGATTCCAGCAACCCAGGCCCTATGTTTCGATGAACTTCGATACATGCCCCAATAACCGCTTCGCTGAGTTCGTTATTGCTCATCTATTTCTTCTCTGCGTTCTCTGCGTCTCCGCGGTAAAATCATCACCTTCGCGCCGACACCACCGTCTCCTCCTGCACCGTAGTCGGCGTATCGTTCAAAATCTTTTCCAGCACCATGTCCGTGGTGATGCCTTCGGCTTCGCCCTCGAAATTAAGAATCACGCGGTGGCGCATCGCGGGGATCGCGACGTCCTTGATGTCCTGGAAGCTGACGTGGAACCGGCCGTCGATGAGGGCACGAACCTTGCTCCCCAGCGCGATCGCCTGTGCAGCGCGAGGGCTGGCTCCCACGCGAAGGAATTGATTGGTCATCGGCAGCGCGAAAATTCCCTGTGGATGCGTCGCGAGCACCACGCGGATCGCATAGTCCTGCACGTGCGGCGCGATCAGGACGCGCTTGACCAGGTTCTGGTGAGCCAAAATACGCTCGGTATTGAGCACCGGCTTGACGTCAACGCGCTGGTTGGTCGTCGTGCGGTCGAGAATCTGGCGCAGCTCATCGCGGCCGCTGTATTGGACGAGCAATTTATAAAAAAATCGGTCGAGCTGCGCTTCGGGAAGCGGGTAGGTGCCTTCCTGTTCGAGCGGGTTTTGCGTGGCCATGACAAAGAAGGGCTCTTCGAGTTTGCGGATTTGCCCGCCGGCCGTGACCTGCTTTTCCTGCATCGCTTCGAGCAGCGCGGATTGGGTCTTGGGGGTGGCCCGGTTAATTTCGTCAGCCAGGAGAATCTGGGCGAAAATGGGGCCGGACATGAACGTGAATTTGCGCCCGCCCTGGGGGTCTTCCATGATGACGTTGGTGCCTATGACGTCGGCGGGCATCAGGTCGGGCGTGAACTGGATGCGGTTGAATTTCAAATCCAGCGCGCTAGCCAGCGTTCGGATCAGCGCCGTTTTCCCCAAACCCGGGACGCCTTCCAGAAGGGCATGGCCGCCGACGAAGAGGCACGTCAGCACGCCGTCGATGATTTCCCGATGGCCGACGATGACCTTGGAGATTTCGACCTGAACGGCGCGGTAATCCTGGCGGAACGCATCGCAGGCGGCCTGGATTTGCGGGTCAACGCCGGGAATCGGGGCAGTAGCCATGAAGGTGCTCCTCGCTATGTATTTTCAAGCGGCCGACCATCCAAAGTTGCCACAATATAGACGGATTTGTTCGCTCAGTCTTCCGCCACATCCTGAAGAACCGGAATGGAGACCCCCCGAGGCGTCGGCGGGGCCTGGTGCATCACGATCATGGGGACATCCCGGAGGAAGCGCACCATCGCGATTTCATCGCATCCGTCCCGTTTGGGGCAGCGAACGCAATCGCTCCAGACCTTCAAGGGGAGATTTTCCTTGGGCGTCACCTCAAAGCCAAGCTTTTCAAAAAATGCCTGCTCATAAGTGAGGGACATCAGTTTGCGGATTTGCAGACGATGAGCTTCCTCGACGGCCCATTCCACCAATCGCCGGCCGATGCCCCGCCCGCGGTATTCTTCATCCACCGCCAGAGACCGCACCTCCGCCAAGTCCGCCCAGATGATCGAAAGCCCCACGCAACCGACGACTTTGCCGGGAACAAATCCCCCCTCTTCGGTAGGCCGCGGCTCCAGCTCATAAACGGCAAAATCGCGCAGGGATTCATACAGCTCGGCCAAACTCTTGAAGAGCATCTTTCCCAGCTCCGCGTGGCTGTTGATGATCTCCTGAATCCGGGGAACGTCGTGGATGGTGGCGGGACGAATCATGTAATTGTTAATTTTTGATCTTTGATTTTTGATTCCGAACGAAATTCAAAAATCAAAAATTCTGCTGTGCAGGCTCGATCTCCAATTCATTGGGCCCCTCGCCCTGGTTCACGATGATTTTCTTCTGCCGAATAAGCTCCAAAAGCGCCAGAAAAACGCCGATCATTTCGCTGCGGCTGTGGCGGCCGATGATCAACTGGCGAAGGGTCAGCCGGCCTTCCCGCCTCAAGCGATCTTCAATGTCCGCCGCGTGCAAGTCGATCGGCGTGTCATCATAGACGACCTCATGATAGCGCGGCTTTCACGTGCCAACTTCCTGCATCAACCGGCTGAAAGCCGACAGCAAATCCCAGATCAGCACCTAATCGAGATCGAACGGGGGCGGCTCGTCGGAATTGCCCTCCAACGCCGCCGGAACACGCGGAAACCGATCCCCGTGCTGTTTCTGGCGGCGTTCCAAAAGAGCCGCCGATTCCTTGAATCGCTTGTACTCCAGAAGCTGCTGCACCAGTTCATAACGAGGGTCGGCCAACTCCGCCGCGGCGGATGTCTCGCCGGCGCCTTCGGATGGCGCTTTGGGCAAAAGCATCGCGCTTTTGATCTCCATCAGGGTCGCGGCCATGACCAGAAAATCCCCGGCCACGTTGATGTCCAGACCCTCCTGCTCGCGCATGGTTTTGAGCATCCCCACATGCGACATATAGCTGTCGAGAATGCGCGTGATGGGGATGTCATAAATATCGAGCTCGTCCCGCTTAATGAGATAAAGCAGCAGGTCCAGCGGCCCGTTGTAAACCTCCAGTTCGACGCGATAGTCCACGCTCATCCTTGAATAGGCTGGATTGATTTTAGTGCCAGTTGACTCATAATCCAGTTGTTCGTTGTTATTGGTTCTTTGTTCTTAGCCCAGGTGGCGGTCGATTCCGGCGGTCAACGACTATCAACGAGGAACCAGGAACAAAGAACCCGGAACCAATGTCTGATGATCTGCTCCAATTTGCCCGCCAAGTTATCGCCGTGGAGGCGGCGGCGGCGGCAGCGGTGGGATCGGCCGTGGGGCCTGGATTCGGGCGGGCGGTAAAGCTGATTCTGGATTGCCCGGGATCGGTCCTGACCAGCGGCATCGGCAAAGCCGGACATGTGGCCCGCAAGCTCTCGGCAACCCTGGCAAGCACGGGAACGCCGAGCCATTTCCTCTCGGCAGCCGACGCCGTGCACGGCGATCTGGGCTCGATCCGCAAAGGGGATGTGGTATTGATCCTTTCGCACAGCGGGGAAAGCGATGAGATTTTGCGGCTACTCAGCCTCGTCAAAAAACTGGATCATCCAGTGATCGCCGTCACCGCATCGGCGGGCAGCGGACTGGGCCGCTCAGCGGATGTCGTGCTGGCAACCGGCAAGATCGACGAGGCTTGCCCCCTGGGCTTGGCCCCCAGCGCTTCCACGACAGCCATGATGGTGCTGGGGGATGCGCTGGCCCTGACGGTCATGAAAGTGCGGAATTTCACCGCCGATGATTTTGCCGTCTTCCATCCGGCCGGCCAGATCGGGCGAAAGCTTATTCGCGTCAAGGAGGCTATGACCTTCCGACGAGGCGAAAACCTTCCCGTCGCATCCGATCAACTCACGGTCGGCCAGGTGCTGCACGAGGTCAGCAGCATTAAACGTCGAAGCGGCGCTGTCATTCTGGTCGATCAAGCAGGCAGGCTAAGCGGCATTTTTTCCGATGGCGATCTTCGCCGGCTGGTCACGGACAACGATGGCACTGCCCTGTCGAGGCCGGTGGCGCAGATCATGACCCGCTCCCCCAAACGCATCGCCGAAGATGCCCTGGCCAGCGAGGCAATGGCCGTCATGCGGCAATATCGAATCGACGAGCTTCCCGTCGTGGATGGGCACGATTGCCCCGTCGGATTAATCGACGTTCAGGACCTGGTCGTGCTTAAAATGTTGGATGTGGAACCGGAGCCGTGATTTCCCGTCCAAAGTCCTGACATAAATTTAATGCGCACGTTGGCGTTCATCTCGATCTCGTTTGTGGCATTCTTCGCGTGCTTCCTGGCTTACCTGCATTTTCAGCCGGTCATCGCCGGATCATCACCCGTCGGTTCCGTTCGCATTCCCGATGAGCCGTTGCCGGACAGCCAGCAAAAATCATTGATCGGCAACGGCAAGGGAGTCTGGTTCGTCGAATACGACCGCAACAGCACGCTCAAGCCCATCTACCAGTTCCGGGCCGCCAAGTACGATCGCCAGCCCGATGGGGTGACCGTGCGGGTGACTTTGCCCGTCGTGGAATTCTTTCAGACCGACGGCCAAATCACGCACATCGAGGGTGAAGACGGCGTTGTACGCATCAACCCGGCGGTCGATCGTCCCAATCTAGGCGGCACCGCTTCCGAACCGCCCCGCTATGGCAGCCTGCGCAACGTCACGGTGAAGGTGTATGCCTCGGCCAAGCAACAGCTTGCAGGGCAAGAAGACCTGACAATCACGATGGCCAACGCGCAGTTCGACAACGACACCTTTCGCATGTTCACCGAGGAATACAAGAACGAATTGGGAATCGACATTCCGGCCGATCGCGTTCCGATCAAGATGTGGAGCAAGGACTACATCTTTGAAGGCTCCGGGCTGATGATGTACTGGAGCGACGTCGATCGCCGCCTCAAATCGCTGGACATCGCGCATGCCAAGGAGTTGACGATCCTCAACCCCAGCGCCATGGGCATCGGCGCCGGAGCGGGGGAAACGCCTGTATCAGCCAATCCACAGCCCGAGCAGTCGAGCAATCCAGGCCTTTCCGTAGCGTTGCCCGCATCGACCGCGCCTTCAGCGTCAGCCGATACGGCTGTCGATTCATCATTGCCGCGGAAGCGATACACGGCCACGATCGACAAAGAGGTCCGCGTGACGCAAGGCGACAAAAAGCTTTATGACATGGATCAGGCCGTGATCGACTTTATCCCCGACGAAAAAAGCGACGGCGGCAAATCCGCTGCCGCGCCGGACGCGCAATCCAGCGCCTCCCAAGCGCCCTCCTCCGATCCACAAGCCTCCGCTTCGAGCTTACAAACACCTGCTCCGCCCGCTTCCACGGTCGCCGCCGCGGCGCCCGAACCGATTGTCGTCCGCTGGAAAGGACGGCTCCATGTCGTCCCCACCGATCCGACCGCCCCGCCGCTGGCCGCGGGGGATTCGATCGTTCATCTCGTTGGCCAGCCGGTCATCGTCCGCCAATATTCCGCGTCCGGAGTGCAGACTGCCAACGTTCAATGCGCCGATCTGATCTATCGCACATTCGATTCCTACGCACACCTGATCGGCAATGACACGGCTCCGCTGATCCTCACCCAGCGGCGGCTCGACGGGACCGAATCCGCCGTTTCCGGGCAAAAAATGTCCTTTTCCCGCCGCGACAATACCGCGATCGTCGAAGGGGAAGGGTCCGCCCGCCTTCCCGATTCCAGCGACCCGACGAGCATGCTGACGGCCGCTTGGACCAAGTACTTCAAAGTACACCTGCTCC
>CAZCKE010000290.1:0-5709 GCA_964499005.1 uncultured Tepidisphaeraceae bacterium | reverse complement strand
ATCCCCGTGCCCGTGCCCGTGCCCGTGCCCGTGCCCGTGCCCGTGCCCATCCCCATCCCCGTGCCCGTGCCCGTGCCCGTGCCCATCCCCGTGCCCGTGCCCGTGCCCGCCGTGGTCGTGCGAGTGGTCACGCCCCTGCCCGCCAACCTCCTCCCCTCCCCCCATCGACGAGGTCACTCCCGTCTCGAGGTTCGTCACGGTGGTCCTACCCCCTCCGCATCCGCATGTCGCGCACATCAGGCCGCCTCCTCGATATCCATCGTCTTGATCATCAGCTCTTCGCCCCGGATCACCTGCAAGTCGCGGCTGCCACACGGACAGACCGCGACGAGGCTTTCGACCGCGAATTCATGGTCGCACCGCCGGCAGCGCGCCGCTCCGTCGATCGCACGGATCTCGAGCCTGGCGCCCTCGAGCGGAGTGTCCTTCGCCACGACGTCGAAGCAAAACACAATCGCGTCCGCCATCACGGCCCCCAGCTTGCCGACCTCCAGGACGACGCGCGTCACGCGCTTGCCTTTCGCCGCTTCGAGGACAATGGCCACGACGTTTCGCGTGATTCCGAGCTCGTGCATGCGGCGCCTCAACAAATCCTCGGGAGCTGCTCGCCGACGAGCATGTCGACGATCCGCACTCCGCCCGTGAAGGTGCGCATCGTGACGCGCCCCGATGGACCTTCCTGGACGGCGCCGATCGCCACGGAGTCGCGGCCGAGCGGGTGTGCCCGAAGCGCGGCGAGGGCCGACGCGACCTCCACCTCGGGCACGATGGCCACGAGCTTTCCTTCGTTGGCGAGGTAGAGCGGATCCAGGCCGAGGATCTCGCAGAAGCCGCGCACCTCCCGCCGGAGCGGAGTGCGCTCGTCGTCGATCTCGATCCCCACGTTCGACGCCTCGGCGATCTCGTTGAGCACCGTGGCGATCCCCCCCCGCGTGGCGTCGCGCAAGGTGCGTGTTCCGGGCGCGGCCGACAGGAGCACGCGAACGAGGTCATGGAGGGCGGCGCAGTCGCTCTCGATTGGACCGTCGAGCTGCAGATCGCCGCGAGCGCAGAGGATCGCCGCGCCGTGGTCGCCGAGGACGCCGTTGACGAGGACCGCGTCGCCCGGGCGCGCGTGGGCCACGGACACATCGACGCCGCGCGGAATGACGCCCACGCCCGTCGTCGTCAAGAAGACCTTGTCGCACGCTCCACGCTGAACGACCTTCGTGTCGCCGGTGACGATCCGGATGCCCGCCCCGCGCGCCGTGTCCGCCATCGACCGGGCCACGCGGCGCAGGAGGTCCAGGGGAACGCCCTCCTCGAGGATCGCGGCGCACGACAGGTAGAGTGGGACCGCGCCGCCGACCGCGAGATCGTTGATCGTCCCGCAGACGGCGAGCTTTCCGATGTCCCCCCCCGGGAAGAAGAGGGGCTCGACGACGAACGAGTCGGTCGTGAACGCGAGGCGATCGCCGCGCTGCGCGAGCGCGGCGAGCTCGAAGCGCGCCTGGTCCTCGAGCGCGGTGAAGGATCCGTCGCCGAACGCACCGACGAAGACGTCATCGATGAGGTCCTTCATCGCCTTGCCACCGCCGCCGTGCGCGAGCGTGACGGCCTTGCCGTGCACGTGGCCGAGGCGGCGAGAGCCCGGCGCCGGACGGGGAGAAGCGGACGGGTCCGACGCGCTCGTGCTCATGCGGTCTCCGCGCGCGGCTTGCGATGAAGGCCGCCGTACTGGTAGTACGCGGCGCAAGCGCCTTCGGACGAGACCATCAGGGCTCCCAGGGGAACCTCCGGAGTGCATGCCGTCCCGAAGACTTTGCACTGCCAGGGTTTGATGGCGCCTTTCAGGACCTCGCCGCACTGGCACGACAGCGGGTCGGCGATGGTGACGTTCGGGACGGCGAACTTCCGCTCGGCGTCGAAGCGCGCGTACGCATCCCGGAGACGCACGCCCGAGTGGTCGATCGAACCGAGGCCGCGCCACTCGAAGAACTCGCGGAGCTCGTAGACCGTGGTGAGCGCATGGAGCGCCGGGCCGTTGCCCTCGCCCGGCGCGATGCGCGCGTACTGGTTCTCGACGTCGGCGCGCCCCTCTTGGATCTGCTTGAGCACCATCCAGAGCGACTGCAAGACGTCCAGTGGCTCGAACCCCGCGACGACCAGGGGGCGCCGGTAGTGCCTCGACACGAACTCGAACGGCCCCGTACCGACGACCATCGCGACGTGGCCCGGGCCGAGGAAGCCGTCGAGCGCGAGGTCCGGGCTGTCGAGGATGGCCTTGATCGTCGGGACGATCGTGATGTGATTGCAGAAGACGGAGAAATTGCGGATTCCCTCGGCGTCGGCCGCGAGGATCGTGAGCGCGGTCGAGGGCATGGTGGTCTCGAAGCCGATGCCGAAGAAGACGACCTCTCGGTCCGGGTTCTGGCGGGCGAGGGAGAGCGCGTCCATCGGCGAATAGACCATCCGCACGTCCGCGCCGTCGGCCTTCGCGCCGAGCAGGCTCCGGGTCGAGCCGGGCACGCGAATGGCATCGCCGAACGTGGTGAAGATCACCTCGGGGCGCGCCGCGATCGCCAGGCAGTCGTCGATACGGCCGCGCGGAAGGACGCAGACCGGGCAGCCGGGACCGTGCACGAGCTCGACCCCACTCGGCAAGATCCCCTCGATGCCGTATCGGAAGATCGCGTGCGTATGGCCGCCGCACACCTCCATGATCTGGAGCGGCCGCTCGCGCGCGCGCGGGATCGCCATAACGAGGTCCTCGATCGCTCGCCTGAGCGTGGCCGCCTTTTCGCGGTCTCGGTATTCATCGACGTACTTCATCGAGGTTCTCCGGCGTGGGCGGCTCCGCGATCGTCGGCGAGGAGAGTGTGCACGAGGTCCCAGAGGACGTGATACGCGGCGACGTGGCACTCCTGGATACGGTGGACCGACGTCGACGGGACGACGAGGCAATGATCGACATGCGTGCACGTGGCCATGCGGCCGCCGTCGTTCCCCGTCAGCCCGATGGTCGCGAGCCCGAGCTCTCGCGCCTTGCCGAACGCCTCGACGAGGTTCGCCGAGTTGCCGCTCGTCGAAATGCCGATGAGCGCGTCGCCGGTGCGCGCCTGAGCCACGAGGGGCCTCACGAAGACGTGCTCGAAGCCCACGTCGTTCGCCACCGCCGAGAGCGTGGCGACGTCGGCGGTGAGGTTGACCGCCGCGAGGGCGGGGCGGCCCGCCGTGACCGGATGCAGAAACTCCACGGTGACGTGCGCCGCGTCGCAGCTCGAGCCGCCGTTGCCCATGCAGAACAGGCGGCCGCCGCCCCGGTACGTCCGGGCCACGGCGTGCGCGGCCGCGAGCAAGACCGGGGCCTGCGTCGCGAAGAAGCGCTCGCTCGTCTCGCGGGAGTCGCGTGCCTTGTCGGCGATCGACGCGGTCAACGCCGCGTCGAGGCGCGCTCCGTCCCGCGCATTGCCGGCCAGGAACGGGTAGAGCTCCGTGAGCGCGCGGTGGTTCATGGCTCGAAATACGGCGCGTCGCCGCGGAGCGCGGCCATCTCGGCCTGGGCTTCGCCGAGCTCGACGAGGATCTGCATCGTCGCCCGCGCCTCGGCTTCGTCGATGCGGCTCATCGCGAACCCGACATGGATGAGCACCCAGTCCCCGATGCACGCCTCCACGGGATGCGCGTCGTCCACGATGCACGCCAGGTTGACCTGCCGCCTCACCCCGCTGACGTCGGCCGTCGCCAGCTTCCTTTCGGCGTCGTCGATTCTCACGATCTGGCCTGGGATCCCGAGACACATGGGGAGCTCTCCTTTCCGGCTATCCTCGCGGCGTCGCGGGCTGGGGTCCCGAAGCCGGACCCGACGCGATGAGGCGAGCGGCGCCGACCGCGGCTTGACCCAGCGCGAGGCCGCCGTCGTTCGGGGGCACGCGTGCGTGGGTGAGGAGCTCGAACCCCGCCGCGCGAAGGCGCTGCGACGTCTCCTCGAAGAGCACGCGGTTCTGAAAGCATCCGCCGGACAGGGCCACGGTCCCGAACCGCGGGCTTTCTCTATCGCCTCTCAGCTTGAGGGTCATCGACGTGATGACGCGCGCCAGACCGCGATGAAACCTCGCCGCGATGACCCCGGGGGACGTCCCGAGGACGAGGTCTCCGAGGAGCGCGCGCCACATCGCGATCGGCTCGACGTAGGGCAGGCCCTTGCCTCCGAGCCGAGGAATGGAGAACGGGTACGCGAGCTCCTCGGATTCGCCGCGGAGCGCGTCCGGATCGACCGCCGCCTCGAGCAAGGAGCCGGCTTGCCCCTCGTAGGCCTGGCGCTCGAACGAGATTCCCACGGCCGCCGCCACCGCGTCGAAGAGGCGGCCACATGAGGAGGCGAGCGGGACCTGAGTTTCTGTCGCGAGCATCCGGTCGAGCAGCGGGCGCGGCTTCTCCGAGAGCCGGCGATAGACGTCCAGCTCCTGGAAGTTGCCGGCGAACGACGGCCACCCCATCTCCGCGACGAGGTGCGCGTAGAGGTTTCGCCAGGGCTCGCGCGACGCCTGATCCCCCCCGATCAACGCGACCGGCTTGAACGTGCCGATGCGGGCGGCGCGCCGATAGTCGGCGAGGAGAAACTCCCCGCCCCAGAGGCCTCCGTCGTCGCCCATGCCGAGGCCGTCGAGCACGATGCCGAGCACGGCGGGTCCGTCGATCGGCCATCCGTTCTCGGCCAAGCAAGCGGCGGCGTGGGCGTGATGGTGCTGCACCGCGAGCAGATCGGAGCCGGCCCCGTTCGCGCGCTGCCGCCCGAGCTTCGAAGAGGGGTAGTCCGGGTGGCGATCGACGACGAGCGCCCGCGGCGCGAAGCCGAAGAGCGTCGCATAGAGCGCGAGGTTTTTTTCGTAGTCGTCGAGCGTGTCGCGATCGCCGAGATCTCCCTGGTGCTGCGAGAGGACCGCCTCACCGCCGGCGAGAAAGCAGAACGCGGACTTGAGCTCGCCTCCGTACGCGAGGAGCGAGGGAGCCGCCTCGAAGCCGGGCGGTAGGCGAATGGGAGACGGCGCGTATCCGCGGGCGCGGCGAAAGACGCGTGCCCGGCCGTCCATGACGCGGGCGACCGAATCATCGACGCGGTTGGCGATGGCGCGCTCGTGCACCAGGAGATACTCGGCAATCGTGCCGAGGCGCTCGCGAGCCGCGTCGTCGTCGATGAGGGCGGGGGCGTCCGAGACGTTGCCGCTCGTCATGACCATCGGCCGCGCCATGCGACGAAGAATGAGGAGGTGGAGGGGCGTCGTGGGGAGCATGAACCCGAGGGTGCGATGCCCGGGCGCGACGACGTCGGGAAGCGCCTCGGGCCCATCGGCCGGGAGCAGGACGATCGGCGCCTCCGGGCTCAGGAGAAGCCGCTCTTCCTCGGGGGACACGCGGCAATACCGGCGGACGACGTCGAGATCGCGGGCCATCAGCGCGAAGGGCTTCGCCTCCCGCCGCTTTCCCTCCCGCCGGCGCCCCACGACATCCACCTGGGTGGCGTCCCGATCGATCTTGACCCCGATACCGCCCTCAAGCATGTCACCACCATGACCCGTGGCGAGATTCCAGGGCCCCTGGCCAAGATGGTGGCGCAGCGCGCGAAGTGGAGCATCGCCTGGCCCGCTTCGCAGGAGATCCCATTCGCCCCCGCGGGTAGACCGGTGGGCCAATTCACCAACAATCCGCGTTGCCCGTTCCGTGAACGTC
>CAZCKE010000289.1:0-5758 GCA_964499005.1 uncultured Tepidisphaeraceae bacterium | reverse complement strand
ACGAATGGAGGCGTGTTCCGATTCAACATCACTTCCGGCGTGTGGACGAATATCTCGCCGGATGTTCCGCAGGTGACTAACGGCACCAGCGATCAATTCGGGTACGTGGGACTGGCATTGGATCCCGAAAATCCATCGACGGTTGTGGTGACTTCGTTTGATCGGTATGCGTTTGGAGACGCGATCTGGCGCACGACCAATGCCAATGCCGCGACTCCGACGTGGACGGCGCTGTTCCAGTTCCAGGGTTATGGCGGGTTCAACACGACTCGAAACACCTCCAATGCGCCATGGGTGGCGGCATTCGGCGACGGGATCAGCAACTGGGCGGGCAGCGTCGCGATCAATCCGTTCAATTCCGCGCAGATCATGTACGGCACGGGCCAGGGGATCTGGGCGACGAACAACGGAACGAGCGCGACGACGCTGACGGCGGCCAATAGCTGGTATTTCCCGGACAATGGCATTGAGTTTACGGCGGTCGGCGGCGTTGCCGTGGCAACCTCCGGTGTACCCCTGTACAGCGCGATGGGAGACATCCTTGGCTTTGCCCACAGCACCCTTACGAGTTCGCCCGCCCTAGGCGCCGCCGCGTTTTATGGCAGCGGCAATTCCGTCGACGTCGCCGCGAACAATCCCAACGTTGCCGTGATTGTCGGCAGCATTTCAGTAAGCGGCGGAAATCAAAACGGCGTCTACACGACCAACGGAGGCCAAACGTTCTCGCCTTTCCCCACCAATCCCGGCGGGGGAACGAATTATGGCCAGGATACCGTTGCGGTCTCGGCCGACGGCTCGTCCATCGTCTGGTCCACTTCCGGCCAGGCTCCTTTCTTTTCGACCAATTTCGGAACGTCTTGGACTGCCTCGTCCGGCGGAATGCCTGTGAATGGACGCGTTATTTCCGATCGCGTGACCGCCGGCGATTTCTATTACCGCGTCGGCGCCAGTGTTTATTTCAGCAGCAATGGCGGAGCGTCCTTTGTTCTGGAAACTTCGTCGGGGCCCACGGGCGGCAACATGGCCGCCAATCCTTTTGTTGCCGGCGATCTCTGGATCGCCGCGAACAATGGGGTGTATCACTCAACCAATTTCGGCGCTACTTTCACCAAGGTCGGTTCCGCTTTCTCTTCAACCAATGGTGTTATTGCCCTGGGAGCCGCGGCGCCGGGATCATCCACGCCCGCGATGTATGTCTTTGGAACGATCGGCGGCTTCCTGGGCATCTATCGTTCGGACGATGCAGGCTTGACCTGGACCTTGCTCAACGACATCAGCCATCAATGGGGCGGCCTTGTTCAAACCATGGCGGCGGATCCAAAGGTATTTGGCCGCATTTACCTCGGCATTAATGGCCGCGGCATCATCTTTGGCAATCCTGCCAATAACCTCCCGTCCAACTGGGTGGATGCGGACATCAATGCGCCGGGGAATCCCGGCTGGGCGGCAAGCTCGACTCAACTCTCCAATGGAACGACTTTCAATCGATGGAGCGTGGTAGGGGGCGGCGCGGGCATCGGCGGCACAAGCGATCAATTCAATTTCGCGTACCGGACGCTCAGCGGAAACGGGACGATTTCAGCGCAGTTGACAGGCTTGACCAACAGCGATGGAAGCAACGGCACGCCGCAGGCGGGTGTTATGTTCCGCGCGGGGGCGAATTCCGGCGACGCGTTTGTCGCGTTGCTGCAATCCGGCGGAAATCAGCTCGTTCTGGAGTCTCGTGCATCATCGGGAGGCAGCGTCACGACGACCTCGCTGGGGACCGTGCCGCTGGGAGCGGAATATCTGGAATTGGCGCGGTCGGGCTCCAACTTCACGGCCTTCACCAGCACGGACGGAGTGAGCTGGGCGCAGGTGGGTTCGACGGTGTCGATCGCGGCGATGCCGGCGACCGCCAACGCCGGTCTGGCGGTGACCGCCAACTACAACTCGCAAATTGCCGGCGCGACGTTTGCCAACGTGAGCGTCAGTATCGGTTCGGCGTTGACGGTCGCCCAGGCGGCAGCGGCCAATCCCAACCCGGCCATCGGGACCACGACGGCGCTGAGCGCGCTGGGATCTGAAAATGGGAGCGACGCGGGCCTGATCTATACGTGGTCGACAACGTTGGCGCCCAATGGAGTGGCCGCGCCGACCTTCAGCGCCAATGGCACAAACGCCGCTAAGAATTCGACGGCGACGCTCTTCGGAGCGGGAAGCTATACGTTCCTGGTGACCATCACCGATCCGAGCAATGCGAGCGTGACCAGCAGCGTCAGCGTGACGGTGAATCAGACGCTGACGAGCATTACGGTGAGCCCGTCATCGCAGACGATGAACGAGAACGGGACGCAGCAATTCACGGCGACGGCGTTTGACCAGTTTGGGACAGCGCTGGCGAGCCAGCCGGCGATTACCTGGACATTGCAAGCCGGCGGCGTGGGCGGGATCAGCGGAACAGGCTTGTATAGCGCGACGCCGGGGACATCAGGGTCGGCGACGGTGATCGCGACGTCCGGCGCAGTACATGGGAATGCAATGGTGACCGTGAACAACGCGACGCCGACGGTGTCGCAGGCGGCAGCGGCCAATCCGAGCCCCGTGACAGGGACGAGCACGACCCTGAGCGTTTTGGGAGCGGATGATGGTGGAGCGGCCAACCTGAGCTACAGCTGGACTTACACGGGGCCGACGGGCGCGACGTTCAGCGCGAATGGGACCAACGCGGCGCATAACACGACGGCGACATTCACGCAGGCGGGAACGTACAACTTTACCGTGACGATCACGGATTCGGGCGGAAAGACGGTTACCAGCGCCGTGAGCGTGACGGTGAACCAAACGGCGAGCAGCGTGGCAGTGAGCCCGGCGTCGATACCGATGAACGAGAACGGATCGCAGCAGTTTTCGGCGACGGCGTTTGATCAATTTGGAAATGCGCTGGCGACTCAGCCGGCGTTTACATGGACCTTGCAGGCAGGAAGCGTGGGAAGCATCAACGCCACGGGGTTGTACAGCGCGACGCCAGGCACTTCGGGATTGGCGACAGTGGTGGCGAATATCAGCGGGTCGTCGATCAAGGGAACCGCGACGGTGACCGTGAACAATGCGACGCCGACGGTGGCGATTGCGGCATCGGCGACGTCGAATCCGGCGGCGGGGACGAGCACGGCGCTGAGTGTGCTGGGCGCGGATGACGGCGGGGAATCGAACCTCACGTATGCGTGGTCTTACACGGGCCCGGCAGGCGCGACGTTTAGCGCCAATGGGACCAATGCGTCAAAGAACTCGACGGCGACGTTCATGCAGGCGGGAACGTACAACTTTACCGTCACGATCACCGATTCGGGCGGAAAGAGCGTCACCAGTGGCGTGAGCGTCACGGTAAATCAGACGGCCACCAGCGTCGCGGTCGGCCCAGCATCGATCACGATGAACGAAAATGGGTCCCAGCAGTTTTCGGCGACGGCGTTTGATCAATTTGGCAATGCGCTGGCGAGCCAGCCGGCATTTACGTGGACGCTCGGAGCAGGAAGCGTGGGGACTCTGAGTGCCAGCGGATTGTACAGCGCGACGCCGGGGACTCCGGGATCGGCGACGGTGACGGCAAATATCAGCGGGTCGTCGATTCAGGGGAGCGCAACGGTCACGGTGAATAACGCGGCGCCGACGGTGGCGATTGCGGCATCGGCGACACCGAATCCGGCGACGGGCACGAGCACGGCGCTGAGCGTCCTGGGCGCCGATGATGGCGGGGAATCGAATCTGACTTATACATGGTCTTATACCGGGCCGACCGGAGCGGCGTTTAGCGCCAATGGCACGAATGCCTCGAAGAATGCAACGGCGACATTCACGCAGGCGGGCACTTACAATTTTACCGTTACGATCAAGGATTCGGGTGGATTGAGCACGACCAGCGCAGTGAGCGTGGCAGTCAATCAAACGTTGACGAGCATCGCGGTCGGCCCGGCGTCGATCACGATGAATGAAAATGGGTCCCAGCAATTCACAGCGACGGCGAAGGATCAGTTTGGCAACGCGCTGGCGAGCCAGCCGGCGATTACGTGGACGCTGCAGGCGGGCAGCGTCGGCGGGATCAGCGGGACAGGTCTATATAGCGCGACGCCGGGGACTTCGGGCACGGCGACGGTGATCGCGACCTCGGGCGCTGTCCATGGCAATGCGAGCGTGACCGTAAACAATGGGACACCAACAGTGGCTACCCCGGCCAGCGCCACGCCGAACCCGGCAACGGGCGCCAGCACCGCCCTGAGCGTTCTTGGGGCCGACGATGGCGGAGAATCGAATCTGATCTACACCTGGTCGTACACGGGGCCCAGCGGCGCGACCTTCAGCGCGAACGGAACCAACGCATCGAAGAATTCGACGGCGACGTTTACCCAGGCGGGCACCTACAACTTTACGGTGACGATCAAGGATTCGGGCGGACTGAGCACGACCAGCACAGTGGGCGTGACTGTCAATCAGACGCTGACGAGCATTACGGTGAGCCCGTCATCGCAGACGATGAACGAGAACGGGACACAGCAATTTACGGCGACTGCGTTTGATCAATTTGGCAATGCGCTGGCGAGTCAGCCGACGATTACCTGGTCGTTGCAGGCGGGCAGCGTGGGTGGGATCAGCGGGACAGGATTGTATAGCGCGACGCCGGGAACTTCGGGCTCGGCGACCGTGATCGCGACCTCGGGCGCGGTTCACGGAAATGCGACGGTCACTGTGAACAATGCCACGCCGACCGTGGCCACCGCGGCCAGCGCCACGCCCAATCCGGCAACGGGCATGAGCACGGCGCTGAGCGTGCTGGGCGCGGATGACGGGGGCGAATCGAATCTGACTTACACGTGGTCTTACACGGGCCCGACCGGAGCGGCGTTCAGTGCCAACGGCACGAACGCTTCGAAGAATGCAACTGCGACATTCACGCAGGCGGGCACTTACAACTTTACCGTGACGATCGCGGATTCGGGCGGCAAGAGCACGACGAGCGGTGTAAGCGTGGTCGTGAATCAGACGCTCACGAGCATCGTGGTGAACCCGGGCTCGATCACGATGAGCGAGAGCGGATCGCAGCAATTCACGGCGACGGCATTCGATCAATTTGGAACCGCGCTGGCGAGCCAGCCGGCGATTGTCTGGTCGTTGCAGGCCGGCAGCGTGGGCGGAATTTCGGCGGGCGGGCTTTATAGCGCGACGCCGGGAACTCCGGGCACGGCGACCGTCATCGCGACTTCGGGCGCGGTGCACGGCAATGCGAGCGTGACGGTGAGCAATGGGGTTCCGACGGTTGCGCAGGCGGCCGCGGCCAATCCCAGCCCGGTGGCGGGAACGACGACGGCGCTGAGCGTCCTGGGCGCGGATGACGGGGGCGAGGCGAACTTGACGTACACCTGGTCGGCGAGCGGTCCGGCGGCTGTGTCGTTCAGCGCCAATGGGACCAATGGATCGAAGAACTCCACGGCGACGTTCACGCAGGCGGGATCGTATCAATTTACGGTAACGATCACGGATGCGACCAACCTGAGCACGACCAGCAGCGTGAATGTCATGGTGAACCAGACGGCGACGAGCGTCGCGGTGAGCCCGACGCCGATCACCATGAACGAGAACGGGTCGGAGCAATTTTCAGCGACGGCGTTTGATCAATTTGGCAATGCGCTGGCGAGCCAGCCGGCGTTTGTCTGGTCGCTGGGGGCGGGGAGCGTGGGATCGGTCAATGCGAGCGGGTTGTATAGCGCGACGCCGGGCACGT
>CAZCKE010000288.1:3114-5778 GCA_964499005.1 uncultured Tepidisphaeraceae bacterium | reverse complement strand
CGATGCCGCGCGGGCTTGCGATGATTCGTAACGGCCGGCGCATCGCGCGGGCATAAATCCATTCGAGGACCAGCTCCATCCCGTATGCCGCCGCCAGTGCGGCCAGCGGCTGCGCGTACGACTGCTCAAACCCAAACCAGAGATGTCCGAGTAAGTTGAGGATGGTGATCGCCACCGCAAAGCGGCGTAATCCTGCCAGCCGGTCAACACGATCGGTCTGTTGCTTAGCGTCCAAGAGCGTACTCCTGACTTGCGGGCCAGCCCAAATAAACCGTATGCCATTTGCCCGATGAAATTTCATCCTGCTCCACATGAACGGCGCCGTTTCCATCGCGCCAGTGCAGCTCCACCGAGACTGGATTTCCGCGAGGAAGATCGCCGAGCCCAAAATGCAGATCGGGACTGCGTTTCCCGCTGTGTCCGTTGCCGCCGTCGACCTCGGAGATGATGCGATGTCCGTCGGGAAGATGGACTATTGCCGTCGCGCCGATGGCAGGCCGGGAAGGAAATCGGTCAAAATCGGGATGCCCATCGAGAATCCGGCAGGCCGCCGCGCGGTTGGGCTGCAGCGGCAGGACCAGGTGCAAGCCAAGAAAATTTTTGCTCTCGGGACAATCGTTGTAATAAAAATAGGATGGCCCGTATTGATTGGCCGCGGCGAAATCGAGCCGGCCATTGCCCTCCACGTCGGCGATCGCCAAGCCTCGCCCGATGTCGGCTTCGGTAAATCCAACGTCGCGGCCGATATCCCAAAAATGTCCGCCGGCATCGCGGGCAAAAAAGAATAGCCTGGCATCCTGATAGCTCAGCCCATCTCCGGGCTGGCAACGGAACCAGGCCTGAGGATATTTCACCAGGGCATCGTTCGCGGTCGCCAACTCGTGCAGCCAGGGCCAGACACTGGCGTTTCCACGGCAAAATCCAGTAGCCTGTAGGAGCTCCACATTCCCGTCATTTGTAAAATCCCCGAACTTGGCATCCCACCCCCAATTGCTGCGCGACAATCCGAGTTGCTCGCTCTGGTCGTCATACGGCGCGATCCCTTGTCTCATCAGCTCGGGATGGCCGTTGTGAATGAAGGCCAGATGGCTTTCCTGGAGCGCAAACTCATCGGCAATATTGCTGATGAAAATATCCAGGTTGCCGTCATGGCTCAGATCGGCGAAATCAACGCCCATCCCCTTGAATGAATCGTGGCCAATCACTTTGCTCTTGGGGGTGGTGAAATGGCGTTTTCCTTTCAAGGGAACGAAACTCAAATGGCCCCTTCTGGAGATATTGTGCAGCAGGCGATCGGGGCCGAAATCGTTGGCGATGTAGAGCTCGGGAAGCAGATCGCCATCCAGATCGACGGCGCCCATGGCCAGAGTCCAGCCGTAAAGATACGGCTCGGCCTTTTCAGCGGACAACGGCTTGCCATCCGTTTCGCAAATGACATCGTGCTGTTCCTCGAATTTGAAGAGTTCTCCCGGCGCCGGCTGCTTCCAGAGCAAAAAGTGCTTTTGGCCGCCGTTGAACGCATGAGACATGGAATCCTGCATGACGGCCGGGGTCGTCGCGCTGGCATCGAGGACTCGCGCGCCGTCCGGATGGTAATTGCCCAGAACCAGATCGACGTGCCCGTCCCCATCGAGGTCGGCCTGTAACGCGGCGTTGGTAAACCATCGCAGCGGCTGTCCATCCGGATCGGGAGGGATCAATTCGAATGGCGTGAAATCCGCCGCGGACAATGATGCGGGATGATTGGGATCGGTCGCCGGTTTTCGCATGAAAACGACCGGTGAGCGCCCCCAATAATAAACCAGAACATCCAAACGTCCGTTCTCAGCAAAATCGCCCAGCACGCATCCCATGGGCGCCATGGTTCTGAAGTCATAAGGCAGAGTGCCCGTCGGATTGAGAATGAATGGAGCAAATCGGTTTGGTTGATTCGGTGCACCGTCTCTGGGCGGGACGGGCGCGACGATCAGCTCATCGATGCGCGTATCGACATAACAGAGAACGCTGGGCAACCCGGTCCGCTCCAGATCGCCGATGGCGACAGACGCTCCCACGGCAGAGGTCCAATTGGAAATTCGCTCGAACCAGGGATGTACAGGGCGAACATAATGGAACGCATATCCGGGCATCTCCGGCAAGGGATGACGCTGAAATCGAAATCGCGCTGCCAGCGCTTGCCGGTCGACGGCGGCGAGCCGGGGCTGTCGCGACATGAGGTATAAACCCGCCACGATCAAAAGAGCGGCCAATCGCCGGAGGTTGCACCGAAGCCAAAGGCTCATTGCGCACCCGCCATTGGATTGATGGAGCGGATTTCCGCTGGAATAAAGCTGCGATCCACTAATTCCTTGACGTTGATCGGATGCGACAATTGACCGCTTTCAAAGGCCATGTCACCGATCTGCTGGATATCCGCATCATCGGGGGTCAGCATGCGGTAGCTGACGCGATCGGGCGGCTGCGTCAAGACAAACTTCAGCAGCTTCGGGTCCTGGCGAAAGAAGGGGGCCACCAATTCGGCGGCATCGAGCCGGTGGTATTCCGCCCAGAGGCCGCTTTCGGCAATGCCGCGCACAAGTTCGCGCACAACCGCTGGACGCTGGGCAATGAGCTTTTCATGGACCACCAATACACAGGAAATAAAGTGCGGCCAGATGTCTTTGG
>CAZCKE010000288.1:0-3104 GCA_964499005.1 uncultured Tepidisphaeraceae bacterium | reverse complement strand
AGAGCACGCGACCGGTGCCATCCATTTCGGCTTTTGCAGGAAACGGCTCGCCGACGAAATATGCATCGATCGCCTTCACCGCCAAAGCACCCGGCATATCCGGAGGCGGAAGTTCGACGAACCGGATGTCGTTTGGCCCGATCCCCTGATCGCGCATCAGTTTGCTGATCACCAGGTACTGGTTGCTGAACTTGCTAGGAATCGCCAGCGTTTTTCCGCGTAAATCGTCCAGGTTCTTCGCGGTGCTATTTTTGCCCACTATCATCGTCGACCCGTCTCGATGACCCAGATAGACGATTTTGATCGGAATTCCTTGCTCGCGCAGCTTCATGGCCAGCGGGGCGATGATGAAAGTGGCTTGGAGCCGGCCCGCCTTCATCGCTTCAACCAGAGTGGGAAAGTCCGTGAATCGCAACGATTCAAAGTGAACCGTCGTGTTGGCTCGGCTGGCAAAATCGGTCACGGGGCACGTCAGATGGCACGTGACGGGCAGAAAACCGACCGTCAATGTCTCACGAGTGTCGGGGTGTGATATCGGATCATATTGGCGCAATGCTCTAAATCGCAGGACCGCGAGCGCGGCAAAGAAAAGGCCGACTGTGGCAATGAGGCGTACGATGGGAAATCTGTTCATGGTCATGCCGAAGTAGGGTCCTATTTTTCTTTCACGCAATCTCCAAATCGCAATAAAGCTCGGCGCGCAATTGATGGACCGCCGCGATGACCGTGGGGTCAGTGGGATCGCGGGGCGCGCAACCCTGGAGCTTGAGGTCGTTTAAAATAGTGGCGGGCCTGCCCCCGAGGACAATAACCCGATCCGATAGCTGAGCCGCCTCAACCAGGTCGTGAGTCACGAGAACAACGGCCCTGCGGCGATCCGCCAGCCAGCCCACGAGTTCTCGCCCCAGCCGCTGGCGTGAAAAAAAGTCGAGCGAGGAAAGAGGCTCATCGAGGAGAAGGATCTCGGCGTCGCCTGCAATCGCACGTGCCAACTCGACGCGCTGCCTCATCCCCGCCGAGAGGCGATGCGGGTATTGGTCGGCAAATTTGGTCAATCGCACGATCTCAAGCACGGAATCCAATTGGCGTTTTCTAGCCAGTGGGTCGCAAGAATGTCGCAGGGCCAGGCCGACATTTTCTCTGGTGGTCATCCATGGAAATAGTCCGTCCCGCTGATGAACCATGCGAAGCCTTCCATGGCGCGACACGGTTCCCTCGGTGGGCTTGATGTGCCCCGAGAGGATATTGAGCAGGGTGCTTTTTCCGCAGCCGGAAGCTCCGACAACGGCGACAAATTCCGTCGCATCGACGCGCAGCGTGATGCCGTCCAGTACTGGAGTGTTTCCGTACGCGTGAGAGACACGATGCAGGTCGAGTGCTTTATTGCTCATATCCCCACCGCACCCTGGCGAAAGTCGTCAATCGCAAAAGAGCCCAATCGATGCAGACGCCGAGCAATCCGATCACGAACATCTCTGCCACCAGCAGATCAGTGCGGAGCCCATTGCGCGCATCCCAGACAGCGAATCCCAGTCCGTCGTGGCCGGCGATCATTTCGGCGGCCACGAGCACGAGCCACGCCAGCCCCGCCGTTACGCGCAGCGCGGTAATGACCTGCGGCAAAACCGCCCAGAGCGTTATCTTGGGCAGCAGTTCCATTCCGACGATGTCGTAATCCCGCGCCACGCGAAAATAGGTTTGAGGGATGTTCGCCACCGCCGAGAGCGTCGCCAGCGCCAGGGGAAAAAACGTGGCCATGAAAATCAGGAAAATCGCGGGCGTGTCTCCAATCCCAAACCAGATAATCGCAAAGGGAATCCAGGTGAGCGGCGATAGGCTTCGCAGGAAATTGATCGCGGGCAGGAAAGCCGCTCGCATCGTCGCATGACGTCCCAGCCACAATCCCGTGGGAATCGCCAGCACAACCCCCAGCAGAAAGCCTGTCGCGACGCGGAACAGGGATGCGATCAGATCGGTCCACAATCGCCCGCTGCGCATTTCACTCCACATCGCGCGTGCGACGGTCAAGGGCGAGGGAAATATGGTGGCATCAAGCACTTTGAAGAAGACCAGGGAGGCCCAGATCAAATAAAAGAGCACCCCGGCTATGATCGGCGCCACAAATCCCCGGCGAATCCAGCGCGATCCTGGCATGACACTGCCCTGTGAGCATGGCAGTGGTGATTCAGCCGATGAAGGCGGTTCCGCCAAAAATCTCGTTTGTACGGTCAATTTGCACCCCCCATCCGGTCGCTGAGCCTGGATCGGATACGACGCCGCCACTGCTCATATGCTCCTTGTCCCGAAAGGCCTTCAAGCTCCGCCTCAACCAGCGCGGAGGCTTCTTCCACGCTCATCCCGCAAAGCGCCCGGCATGCGGCACGAGTTTCAGCGGTGATATTTCCCGCCCTCTGACGCGCTGCGGCGGCAAATGCGGCGCCTTGGACCACATGAGACGAGGCAGCCCCCGAAAAATCGCGCATTTGCGATAACTCCTTCACAGTCACACCGCCGGCGTAACATGCGGCCAACCCCACTCCCGACCACAAATCCAATCGTCTCTGGAAGTGAAACGCGTCGATGGTTCGGGCCATGAGTGGAGGCATTGCGCCGCACACAAACCAAAGACTGCGCCCCAACCCCTGGTCGTACACATGCCGCGCGTATCCCGGCAACTCGCCCAAGCGGTTTCGCCGCTGCCACGCGCGATGCCAATCGAAATAGCCATCGCTAAATCCATGGCCGTCAAAGCGAAGCCAGGCAAGCAGGGGGTTCAATGGTCGCGTGATTCGGCGGTTCCCAAGATGGAAACGGTGCAATTCTCGATGCCCCGGCACGGCAAGGCCTCGTCTGCACGGGCATACAGCACGACTGTGGAGAACATCATCTACCGGATGGTGGTTGCCGATTACACCGACCGCGCAGCCGACGGCGCATCGATCCTCGAAGAAGCGATCTTCCAGCATACCGAAGCCGACGATCACGGTTTAAGAAACGGCAAGATGCTCGGGAACGATAGCGCGCGCATCGAGCCTGTCGTCCGCGGCGCAACCTATGGCCGGCGCATCACCATGGATATGCCCAATGGCGGCGGACGGAACCTG
>CAZCKE010000287.1:0-5838 GCA_964499005.1 uncultured Tepidisphaeraceae bacterium | reverse complement strand
GCGCCCTGTGGTCCGTCGGTCCCGGCGTTGAACCATCTGGCCCTGGCGACCCCGCCTATACCGATAAAGCCGTCTCCGGAGCGTACGCCCAGCTCGCGCTTTGCGATGCCGTCAACGTTCACCTGCGGCCGCAAAATATTTCCTTCGAGCAAGGCGCCGCGCTGGGAGTCCCCGCCGGAACCGCTTGGCGCGGGCTCTTTCAGCGTGGGCGGGCTGTTCCCGGCGAATCCGTCCTGATTCACGGCGCCACCGGTGGCGTCGGAACCGCCGCCGTCCAGTTCGCCCGCGCTGCCGGGCTCACCGTATTCGCCACCTCTTCCTCCGAAGCCGGTCGCAAATTTGCCCTGGACCAGGGCGCCCACTACGCCACCGATCATCAAATCACCGAACGCCCCAACGAGGTCAAATCGATGACCGGCGGCAAAGGTTTTGATTTGATCATCGAATTTTTGGCGAATAAGAATTTGGCTTCCGATCTGACCGCGCTCGCCGAGCACGGCCGCGTCGTCGTGATTGGCAGCCGGGGCCGCATCGAGATCGACCCGCGCGACGCGATGAGCCGTGAAGCCGATATTCTCGGTCTGGTCCTGGGCCGCGCCACGCCGCACGAACATCGCGCCATCTATAGCGCGATTACCGCCGCGCTCGAGGCCGGAACTCTTCGCCCGTTCATCGGCTTGCGTCTTCCCTTAAGCGAAGCTTCCCGCGCGCACCGCGATGTGATGGAAGGCGTTCAACACGGCAAAATCGTTCTACAACCGTGACCGCCGCGCTGTTTTCCCTGAATGTTCCACTCATGCAGCATTAGCACGAAGCTTGCGCCCGCCTCATCCGCGCTTTACACGCCCGTTTCACAATCCCTTTATGCTCGAACGGCTTCGGGCAACCAATCAGGGAAAAGGGGATTTGGAGTACAACCCATGAAACATGCACGGAAGGCCTTTACGCTGGTCGAATTGTTGATTGTCATTGGGATCATCGCATTGCTAATTTCCATCCTGCTACCCACTCTCGGACGGGCGCGTGAGCAAGCAGTGACGTTTCAATGTCTGTCGAACCTGAGGCAATGCGGCATCGCGTTCTTTGAATATGCGCAGGACTACCATGACATCATGCCCTATCCGACCACAACCTTGAATCCAGGACAGCTCTGGTTCAACGCAATCGACCCCTATCTGGCGGCTCACGTCAATACCACCCGATCCGGCGTCGCAGGCCAGCGTGCCTACACCGCCATTAAGCAATGTCCGGCGGTCAACTCCGTCTGGGGAATTGCCAAGACCAACAACGACGGCGACGGATTAAGGGGCGCGCAGAACACCACCACCGAATTTGCTCGCAGCTATAAAATGAATTCCTACCTCCGCAACAGTAGCCCCATCGCGGCGAATTATCACGCCTGCAATATCACCATGGTTCGCGACACGACCAACTTCGTGGTGCTCGGCGACGGTATCTCGATGGACTATGTTGGAACCTTCCCCAACCAGTACGACAACGGTCAATTCTCGATGGATCCCAGCTTCCCGCCCTATCCTGCCAACCAAAATGCTGGCGGTCCCATTGCCTCGCCGCCCGCCCTGCGCCACATGGGAGGTTGCAACATTCTTTTTGTTGATGGCCATGCCGCCAATATCGTTCTGCCCAAGAGCGCGACCATGACCAGGAATATCGGCGCCCCCTCGCCTCTGGTCACCACCTGGCAGACTGAATACGTCGATGCCGCTGGAAATCCCGCTTACCTCAACGCGACCCTGACGCCTCCGGTCGGACAATATTCCACCTACAAATCCGCCGCGCAGCAGGGTTTGGTCCGAAACGTGAACATGCCTCTGCAATGGTCTGATCTGCCCAAGTTGTCTCGATAGGCTTCGCCCACGTCAGGCTTCACCCACGTCATCAAAAAACAGCGATCGCGCCGTGGCGCGAGCGCTGTTTTATTTTCCAAGTTGTTGACCCGATCGACTACCGATTATTCCCCGGCCGGCTTGCCGGTTTTTGGCCTTGATCCGGCGGCGGTGGGGGTGGTTTCGGTGGAGCGGGGGTTTTCGCCGGGGGCGGTTTGGGCGGTGGATTTTGATCCTCGCTGTGCCCGCCTTTGCTTCCCTGGCTCGCCTTGGGCGGCGGAGTATTCGCCGGCTTCTCCGCAGGCGGTGGCGCCGGCTTGGCCGGTGGGGAAGACGGGGGCGGGGGAGCATTTGCCGGCGCGCCGCCATGGTTTGGCGGCGTTCCCTTTTGATCCGGCGGACCTCCAGTATGATTCTCCTGCGGTCCGGGTCCGGCATTTCCGCCCGGTTGCGTATCCCGGTCATGATGCTCCGCCGGCTGTTGACCTTGTTGTGGCGGCTGGCTCTGCGGCTGATATCCCTGCGGTTGCTGCGGCTGATACCGCGGCTGTTGTCCCGCGGGCTGCTGATGATCGGGCTGCTGATGTTCCGCGGGTTGATGCCCGGCAGGCTGTTGTTCATATTGCGGTTGCGCCTGATGTTGTGGCGGAGCCGGCTGATGTGGAGGTTGCTGCTGCTGTTGAGGCGGCGGCTTCATCGTCGATTTCCCGGGATTCGCCCGCCTCCGCTGCTCGGCATGTTCCACCGCTGGAGGGGAATAGACCACCGGCCTTCCCGACTGCTCGAACCGCCGCGCCTCGTCTTGCGTGTGCGCCGTCTCCATCTGCTCTCTTGGCACATCCCGGCCTGTCGCGCGACGCACGTTCTCCACCGGCACGCCATGATTCTCCACATGGTTATTCACGACCGTGATATTCGTGATGTTTGTCGTGTTGTTGATGATCGTCACGTTGTTCTGGACAAAGTGCTGATCCACGCGCGGCGTTATAATTTGCCTTTCATCGCAATACACATAGCGGCTTGGCGGCACATATTGATCCACTCGCCTTGAGTCCATACGTGCCCCGAATCCCGCCTGCGGCGGCAGCGGCGCCCAGCCGCAGTAGCCGCCCCCTTCACGCCACGCCACCCATGCCGGGCCCCATTCCGTTCCGGGAACCCAAACCCAGCCAAACGCCGATTCATACCATCGCCCATAGTGATACGTCACCTGTCCCCAACTCGCTTCGTCGGCATCGGAAACCCACACCCATCCGTAATCCGAATAAACCCAATGTCCAATCGTGTAGGGTTGCCATCCCCACGGCCGATTGTTCGGCCTCCAGCACCGCCCATACGGCGCCACCTCAACCCACTGGCCATACGGATCCAAATCTTGATCGTAAACCGTCACCACCTCCGGCGGCGGAGGCTGATAAGTATCCTGCTCCACGACGATCTGATCGCCTGATGATTGATCGTCCGGAGTGCTGTAGCTCGGCGTGTCGGTGGCCGGCTGTTGATAGCTCACCTGATTGTTCTGGTCCGCGGGAACGATGATGCACCCGCCAATGCCCGTGACAAATCCCAGCCCAATTGCGATCACGCTCAGGCGCGATATTCCATTGATTCGGGGGATTCGGTTCATAGCGCTGACCTCTTCCAAATGAGATGCCGTTCAATTCGTTCGTTGCAAAACGTACGAACGAAAGATAACCGCTGCACTAAAGATAAGACAACAAGCCAATTGCAAGGTTTGCGATGCCCGATAGCGGCGGGGCGGCAAAATTCGCCTGTTTTACGCCCCAATATAAACCTTCCAGGCCCCTATAAGGTCTCCATACGTCCACCCATACGCGTCCTTTAGCGCCCGTTCCCCGCCGGCCCCCGCCTTGATCTCATCGAACATCGAGTTGAATTTCCGCCGATCGCGCACGATCAACATCTCGGTCATCGTTCGCACCACTGGATAAACGCCCGCCCCAAACGGCGGCGCCGAATCGTCAAACAAATTGTCCAGCGTTCCCGCCGTGTGCGCCATCTCAATCGCCTGCGGCCTCACATCCCGGGGAAATTGCGTCGACGCGATCACCTCCGCGATCCCCTCGTTAAGCCATCGCGGCACCAGACGCGGCGAGCGGTACCGCGCCACAAACGCGTGGGTAAACTCGTGAACCAGGACATACCCCCATTGGGTCTCCGCCGCGGCCTCGCTGGGCAGATGCAATTTCTCGTTGTCCGGCTTGGACATCGCCAGGTGCGCCCGCACCGCTCCGCGCGACGCGTAGTATCCGACGATGAATTCTGTGTTGCTTCGCGTCGTCTTGACCTGATCGAATTTATCCGCGAATCGCTCGAAATCGTCGTAGCGGTTGAACATGTACACCGACAATTTCCCGATGAACACATTCTCCGTCGCCGGTATCTCAAACTGCTTGGAGACCAGCGAATATGCCTTCTCCATGTTGTCGGCGAGATACGCATCCCCCTGCGGCCCCCAATCCGAGTAGATCAGAAAATGCTCCGTCTCCACTTCCTTCAACTCGACGTGCAACGTTTCGTTGACCGTCTTTGCATCGGAACGGATCGCCGCGATCACCGCCTTGGCCATTGAGGGCGATGTCTTTTGATATTTCGATTTACTGTCGGCCGGCCCCGGATCATCCCCCGCGGTCTGCACCTCATCCGGCGACACATCGTGCATCAATTCCCGCCCCTTGGGATCGCGCAGGATTCCCGCGGTGCTGGCCAGCACCGCCTCGGCATCGGCCTTCAGATCGCCATCCATTTTGACGGCCCACTTCAGCGCGTCGCGCCCATCGCGCGTGTCGTTGAGTCCCCACGCCAGCGTCCCCAGCCAAAGCCAGTCTTTCCCGTTTTTCTTGTCGATCAGATTGAAGAGCACCCGGTAGGCGCTGAGCCCTTCCAGATCCGTCCACTGCAATTGTTTGTCTTCCCCGTTGGTTTGTACCACCAGCCCATCGTGGTCCCAGGCGGTCAAATCTCCAGCCAAAACATCCGGCTGTTTGCCTTCACGGTGAAGAAATAAACGGACCGGGACTGGTTTATCTAAAGGCGTGGGATCCGCTCGCGCAATGCTCGTGGATATCACACAGAAAAAGAAAACCGCCAAGACGCCATGAGCGCCAAGAAAAAAATCAAATAGTTTCTTCTCATTCGCGGGCATCTGATTTTATCTGTGGCCAAATGAATTGGTATTTCTTGGCGCTCTTGGCGGTTTATCCCGATCTTACGCCAGCGCCTCCCGCACATATTTCAAATCATCCTCGCCCAGCGTCCTGCCGACTCCCGCCAGATTGCACTTGGCCTGTCGCTCATTGCGGAACCCCGGAATCACGCAGCAAACCCGCGGCATCGCCAGAATATAATTTAGCGCCATCGCGGCCAAATCCTCCGTGTTTTCTCCAAATCGCTTCTTCAATTTCGCCATCTTCGGCTTGAGCTTCAGCAACTCTTCCTTCTCAAATCGCTTGCTGCCGCGCCGATGATCCCCCGGCTCAAATTGCGGCGGCTTCTCCGGATCAAACTTATCCAGCAAGAGCCCCTGAGCCAGTGGCGAAAACGCCACGTACGTCAACCCGTATTTCTCCATCAGGTTCGCCACGCGCCCGCCGGGCCTCACAAATTTATCATCCATGGCATGCGCCCAGCTTTGCAGCACGACCGGCTTCACCACCGGCACCGCCCGCTCGAAATCCGCGTCGCTGTACGCGCTCTGTCCCTTGGCCCTGATCTTTCCCTCTTTCTGCAACCGATCCAGCGTATCCGCCGCCCCGGCCAGATATTTCGCATCCGTCCCAAAATCCCCGTGGTGCAGATAATAGATATCGATGTAATCCCGCTTCAGATTTTTCAGCGACTGCTCGCACTGGTGCCGGATATGCAGCGGCTCATACGCATGTTCCGCTGTCCCCGGAAAATGCCCGATCTTGGAGGCGATGACCTGCTTCTTTGAATCCACCCCCAGCCGGTCAAACACCCGCGACAGCAC
>CAZCKE010000286.1:0-5843 GCA_964499005.1 uncultured Tepidisphaeraceae bacterium | reverse complement strand
AGCGGGGTCATGGCGATCGGCGCGGGGCTGGCCGTCCTGGCCGGAACGATGGCTTCCTCGCAGATCATGGCCGGCAATAACGAGATCGCGCAGGGGTGGGAGCTGGATGTGATCGCGTCGGTCATTATCGGGGGGACAAGCCTGATGGGAGGCGCGGGGCGCGTGTGGGGAACGCTGATCGGCATCATTTTCCTGGGTGTGCTGGTGAACGGGATGACGCTCCTGGATATCAGCGAGTTCTGGCAAATGATCGTGCGCGGCGCGTTGATCCTGATGGCAGTGCTCCTGAACTCTTCGCCGGCAGACAGGCAATGACAGGCCCAGCGGCAACAGAATTCAACGCGGATGGCGCGGCGGAGTAAGGTTTTTGACGGGTACCGTCGAGGCGGCCAGAATGTCTGGCATTCAAGTAACAAAGCGAACGCGGAAAAACGAGGAGACTCGATGCTTGGGCACTGGAATTGGAACAAAGTGGGCATTGCGCATTTCGTGGCGGGGGCGATAGTCGCGGGATTGCTGGGAGGCTGTGCGTCGGAACCCAAGGGGCCGATGACGCTTTCGAGCGGATGGCAATTGCAGGACGCCGCGAAAGTTCCGGATGCGGGGCCGGTGGTTTCGCAGCCGAATTACGCGCCGTCGCAGTGGTACAAGGCGACGGTGCCGGGCACGGTGTTGACGAGTCTGGTGAATGACGGAGTTTATCCGGAGCCGCTGTACGGGGAGAACAATCGGCCGGACAAGATTCCCGAGAGCTTGTGCCGGACGTCGTATTGGTATCGAACGCAATTCAAGGTGCCAAGCGATTACAAGGAGAAGAACATCTGGCTGACGTTTTATGGAACGAACTATATCGCGGAAGTGTGGGTGAACGGGCATGACATGGGGAGCATCAAGGGGGCCTTCTCGCGGGGGATTTTCAATGTGACGCCGTACGTGAAAGCAGGGGAGACGGCGGGGGTTGCGGTCCAGATCATGCCGCCGCCGCACCCGGGAACGCCGCTGGAGCAGACGGTGGTGAATGGAACGGGGCCTAATGGTGGGATTCTCTCAGGGGATGGGGCGACATTTTTGTGCACGCTGGGGTGGGATTGGATTCCGGGGATTCGAGATCGGGATTTGGGGATTTGGGAAAAAGTGGTGTTGGACTCGACGGGGCCGGTGGTGGTACGCGATCCGTATGTGACTTCAGATTTGAAGATGCCGGGGATGGATTCGGCGGATCTGACTGTATGGGCAACGCTGCGCAACACGAGCGACGTTCCGCAGAGTGGAGTGCTCAATGGACAATTTGATCAGGTGAGCTTTCAGTTGCCAGTGACGCTGGCGGCAAATGAGACCAAGAGCATCAAGCTGACACCGGCGGATGTGCCGCAACTGCGTCTGGCGAATCCGCGCTTGTGGTGGCCCAACGGGTATGGGCCGCAGAATCTGTATGCGTTGAACCTTCGATTTAATATGCATGGGGCGGCATCGGATTCGAGATCGGTCAACTTCGGCATCCGGAAAATCACGTACGACTTCCCGGGCTCACAGAACCTGACGATCTCGGTGAATGGGGTGCCGATCATGTGCAAAGGGGGATGCTGGGGAATGGATGAGGCGATGAAACGGATTGGGCGCGATCGGCTGGAGGCGCAGGTGCGATTCCACGCCGAGGCGAATATGAACATGATCCGCAACTGGGTAGGCCAGAGCACGGGAGACGATTTTTATGACCTGTGCGACCAGTATGGGATCATGGTGTGGGATGAATTTTTCCAGCCGAATCGTTCGGACGGGCCAAACGTGGCGGACGTCGCGATGTATTTGCCGAACGTTCAGGAGAAAGTGGTGAGGTATCGGAGCCATCCGTCGATCGCGATCTGGTGCGGGCGCAACGAGAGCAACCCGGCGCCGGCGGCGGTGGCCGAGGGAATTCAGAAGATCATGGCGGCGGAGGATCCAACGAGGCTGTACCACCCCAATTCGGCGGATGGGAAAGGCGTGAGGTCGGGCGGGCCGTATTCCTGGCGGACGCCTCGGGCGTATTACTCGGGACCCTCGACGACGCGGGCGCTGGAACTGTTCAAGACGGAATTGGGGCGGGTTTCGGTTCCGACGATCGAGTCGATTCACGGGATGATGCCGCAAAAGGATTGGGACATCGTGAACGACGACTGGGCGGAGCATGACATGTGCCGGGGGGCGCAGGAGGGGCGCGGTCGGCCTCCGTTGCTGTATCCGGACATGATTAATCAGCGGTATGGGACGGCGTCGAATCTGCCGGATTTTGTGCGCAAGGCGCAGATGGCCAATTACGAGGCGTATCGGGCAATGTACGAAGGGAGGCTGGCGAATTTCTTCAAGCCGTGCACAGGCGTGCTGACGTGGATGAGCAATCCGTCGCAACCAAGCTTTGTGTGGCAGATTTACACGTACGATCTGGACACGGCGGCTTCGTTCTACGCGGCCAAGAAGGCGTGCGAGCGAGTTCACGTCATGATGAACGAGAACAATTTCCACCTGATGGTGATTAACAACACGCCGGCGAGGATCGACGGGCTGGAGACGTGGGCGCGGGTGTTCAACATGGATGGAACGCTGAAGGCGGAGAAGCGGACGGCGGTATCGGCGGCTGCGACGACGGCGACGGATGTCGGGCCGATTCAATTCCCGGCCGATCTGTCGGCGGTGCATTTTATAAAGCTGGAATTGCACGATGCATCGGGCCGATTGGTGTCGGATAATTTTTACTGGAGGGCGCAGCAGGATCATCAGGACGATTTCACGGCGCTGCAGACGATGCCGACGGCATCCATCGAGGGAAAGGTGAGCCGTCACGATAAAGACACTCGCATATTCGTGGTGGACGTCACCCTGACCAACCCGTCGCAGGTGATCGCGCTGATGTCGCACGTTCAACTGCGGAATCAGCGGACCAACGAACGCGTTCTGCCGGCGTATTACAGCGACAATTACGTGACGCTGATGCCGGGAGAATCCAAGACGATTTCGATCGAGGCGGCGTCGGAGCAACTAGGCGGCGATAAGCCGCTGGTGGTCGTGGATGGATGGAACGTGACGACGGGCGGCGGCGAGAGCTTCGCGCTGAACGAAGAGGCGCAGTTGACGAGCGAACCGGCGAATATTTTCAAGCAAGTTCCGGTGCCGCCGGCGCCGCCGCGCCGGCAAGTGGCGCCCGCGCCCGGGCCGGCAGCGATGAACTATTGATCGAGGGCAGGTCATCTTTGGAAGCGAGAAGCCCATGAGCGCCAATGTCACATTCCGCCCCACCGCGATGGCCGACCGGGATGCGTGCGCGAGAATCATCCTGGAAGCGTTTAATGGAATCGCGGACCAGCACAACTTTCCGCACGATTTTCCGTCGCTGGAGGTCGTGACGGGATTCACACAGTTTCTTTTGGGAAATCCCGCGATTTACGGGGTCGCGGCGATCAGCGGCGGAAAAGTCGTCGGGTCGAATTTTCTGGACGAGCGGGATGCGATACGGGGCGTGGGGCCGATCACGATTGATCCGGGATTTCAAGGCAAGGGCGTCGGGCGAAAACTCATGCAAGCCGTGATAGACCGGGGGCGCGGGGCGGCGGGAATCCGGCTGGTGCAAGATGCGTTCAACACGGTATCGATGTCGCTCTATGCGTCGTTGGGCTTTGAGGTGAAGGAGCCGCTGCTGTTAATGCGCGGAAAGCCAAAGGGAGAGGCGTCGGGGAGGTCGCGGGCGCGGGCACTGACGATGGGGGACGTGGAAGCATGCGCGGAGTTGTGCGAGCGAGTTCATGGATTTGGCCGGTCCCATGAATTACGTGACGCGGTGGGGTCGGGGATGTGCAGGCCGATGGGATTGTTCCGTGACGATCGGCTGGCGGCGTACGGATCGGCGCCGACGATCTGGCCGCTCAATCATGGGGTCGCGGAGAGCGAACGGGACATGATGGATTTGTGGCTGGCGATGGGTAAAGCCGAGTCGGAGCCGCTGATGTTTTTGCTGCCGAATCGCCAGGCGGGGCTGCTGCGATGGTGCCTGGGCGCGGGAATGCGCGTGGTGAAGCCGATGACGCTGATGGCGATGGGGCAATATCATGAACCGCGGAGCGCTTTTTATCCATCCGTCGCATATTAAGGGCAGGCCCGACAGAGGGCGGGTTGTTTTCATAAAAATACAAATAGATACGTCGATTTAATCCTTAATAGAAGGCTATTCAGGTTTGATTCCCTGTCCGTCGATAAGGAGGGCGGGAACACACCATCTGGTCGGCGATTGGGAGTTATGACGACAGCCATTGAGGGCACGATTACCGCGCGGCAATTGATTGAGTCGAGCGGGATCGTCACTTATTTCCAGCCGATCCTGTCGGCGCGGCAGAGATCGGTCGTGGGGGCCGAGGCGTTGTCGCGCGGCGTTGTGGGCGTGGAGGCGCTGTCGCGCGGAACGCATGCGGCACTGACGGAGCAGGGTCAGTTGATCCCGGCTCCGCGGCTCTTTGAAATGGCGGCGCGAGAGGGGCTTACGCTGGAGCTGGAGAGGCTGTGCCGGGACAAGGCGGTGGCCGCGTTTGCCGCCCTGGAACGGCATCGGGATATGATCCTGTTCCTGAACTTCAACGCCTCGGCGCTGGAGCAGGACCCGGATGCGTTTGACAATTTACTGGCACAGCTCAAGGAGGAGGGGCTCAGCCCGCGCAACGTGGCGATCGAGATTCTCGAAAGCGCGTTTGACAATACGGAGCGGCTCCAAACGCACCTGGGCGCGCTGCGAGCGCACGGATTTTTATTGGGTCTGGACGATATCGGGGTGGGGTATTCCAACCTGGAGCGGATTCCGCTGATTAAGCCGGATATTCTGAAACTGGACCGCAACCTGGTAATCGGGATCGAGAACGATTACTACCGGCAGGAGACGTCCAAATCGTTGGTACAACTGTCGAGACGAATCGGGGCGCTGGTGGTGGCCGAGGGAGTCGAATCGCAAGCGCAGGCGATCACCGCGCTGGAGCTGGGGGCGGACCTGCTGCAGGGGTATTTTCTGGGGAGGCCCCAAGCGCCAAGATCGCTGACGTGCGCCGAAACGATTATCCGCGTCGAGGGGCTGGCGCGGCGGTTCAAGGGGTACATGATCGATCGGATCAACCAGCGCAAACTGCAACATCGGCGATTCAACATCATTCTCAATGAAATCCTGTGTGAGCTCAGCAATTCGAGCGCAAATCAATTTGACGAGATCCTCGAGCGCACCATCGTGCGGTATGACAACGTGGAATGCGTGTACGTCATGGACGAGGCGGGGCTCCAGATCACGCAGACGATCTGCAATCAGAGGATTCCTCGGCGCAACGGGGGGATCATGTTTCATCCCGCGCCACGAGGGGCGGATCATTCGCTCAAGGAATATTACTTCGTGCTGCTGGACGTGGAATTGAGCAAGTACACGACCGATCCGTATGTGTCACTGGCGACGGGGAATTTGTGCCGGACGATCAGCACCTGCTTCAGGGATGCGCGAAATAACAAGATGTACATTCTGTGCATCGATGTTCTGTGCACGTAATGGGGTTTACTCCCGCGTGGTGGTGGCTTGCAATTCACGGCTATCGCCGCCGACTTCGTGGCCCATGATCTCAACATCATCACCGGATGTGGTGCGCACGGAGTGGAAGAAGCTGGTGCGGTCGAGGACGCGTTCCTGGAACTGCTCGAGGTAGAGGTAAATCACCGGGGTCACGTAGAGGGTGATGAACTGGGAGACGATCAGGCCGCCAACGATGACCAGACCGAGCGGGCGGCGGGAAGCGCCGTCGGCGCCGTAGCCCAGGGCGATGGGGACGGCGCCCATGAGAGCGGCCAGC
>CAZCKE010000285.1:0-5855 GCA_964499005.1 uncultured Tepidisphaeraceae bacterium | reverse complement strand
CCGAGGACCGGCTGCGCGCGGCGCGCGCGCGGGTGGTCGAGGCCGAGGCCGACGCCCTCGGCGTGCTCGAGTCCGGGCTCGGCTTTCATCCGGAAAACGCGGCCCCCAAATCGGAAACGGTCCGCCTCCCAGGCCCCATCGTCAAGCCTGTTATCAGCAAGACCCGTTGGCCCTACCCGCGAATCTGGCTTGTCCCCCTGCTCATGGCCGTCGCCGCCGGCTATTACTGGTGGGATTATCTTCAGGACCAGGGACCTGCCATCACCATCACATTCAACGACGTCAGCGGCCTCAAAGAAGGCGAAACACTTCTCATGCATCGCGGCGTCCCCATCGGCCGCGTGATCGGCATGGAGCTCAGCCCCGACAAACGCGAGGCGCTAACCCATGTCCGCCTCCAGAAATCCCAGGAGCAATTCGCCAAAGCCGGTTCCCTCTTTTGGATCGTCCGGCCGGAGATTTCTGATTTCGGGATCAAGGGGCTCAACACGGTCCTCAGCGGCCCCTACATCGACACCGTCGCCGGCCAGGGAGGGCCCACGAGCGAATTCGAAGGATTAGACCGCGCCCCCGAGGCGATTCAGCCCGGCCTGACCATCGTGCTGCACGCGAACCAGCTCAATCACTTGCAGATCGATTCCCCCGTTTTCTACAAGGAGGTGCAGGTCGGTGCGGTTCAAAGCATCGGCCTTAGCCCCGATGCCTCGACCGTGGATATTCACGTGGTGATCCGCCAGCGCTATCGGCCGCTGGTGCGGGTCAGTTCCAAATTCTGGGTCGCCGCCGCTGCCGACGTCAAAGGGGGACTATTTAGCGGCCTGGAGGTCAAGGTCGATTCGCTACGGGCCCTGCTCTCCGGCGGGATCGCCTTCGCGACCCCGGATGAGGACATGGGTGACATGGTCTCCGACGGAGCACAATTCACGCTTGATGAAGAACCGGAAAAGAAGTGGCTCGAATGGTCCCCCCACATCGGCCTGGGCCCCGAGCAGCCCGACGAACAAACCCGCGAAGGGGAATTGCCCAGCGGCCAGCAGGCCCTGCATTCAGCGATGCAGAAGTAAAAACATCCATTAACGCAAATCAGGCATACCGGGCCCAAGGGAAAAGTGAACTTTTCGCTTGTGAACAACGGGGCGGGCCGGTAATTTATCCGTGGCGTTTCGAGACGCCGCTGGTCCGCGGGAAGGGCTGCGCCCACTCGAATTTGCGTCATACAACTTCAACGACTTTCTTCGGCCCGATTCGCGGACGGCGGGCAACTCTTGAAGGAGGTCGTCATGTCTCGTAGCAACGGCGGATCGTCCCGCCAGGTTTCCCAGTCTCGTATAACTGACCCCTCTCGTTCTGTTCAGCAAGCCAATCACCTTGGGCAGCAGCGAAAACTCGCGAAGAACCTGCTTGCCGCGGCGCGAGGCGGTGACGCGGAGGCGATTGCGCGGCTGCAAAAGGTTCGGGCAGGGGCAAAGACGTCTAAGCTGGCCGATGCGCAGCTCGCGGTGGCGCGGGAAGGCGGGTTTGCGTCGTGGGGGGCGTTGGTGAAAGAATTGGAAAAGGGGGAAGTGCGCGCGTTTAAGGAAGCCATCAACTCCGGGGATGCGAAAGAGCTGAGGCGATTGCTCGCCGGTTCGACGCGACTGCGGAAGAAAATTGATGAGCCGATGTTTAATTTTGGACGGCGGGCGATCAACGCGGCGGCCAATCATCTGGCGGTCGTGGATGTGCTGCTCGACTATGGGGCGAATATCAATTCCAAGAGCGAGTGGAAGGCGGGGCCTTACGGGGTTCTGGATGATTGCACGGAAAGCGTGGCCCGGGAATTGATCTCGCGCGGAGCGAAACTGACAGCGCATGTGGCGGCGCGGTTCGGATGGATGGAGGAATTGGTGCGGATCGTGGATGCAAATCCGAAGGCCGTCCATGAGAAGGGCGGAGACGGGCAGCGGCCGCTGCACTATGCCAAGACGGTCGCCATCGCGGATTTCCTGCTGGACCGGAGAGCGGAAATCGACGCAAAGTGTGTGGATCACCATTCGACGGCGGCGCAATATGCGCTGGGGAAGAGGCCGGAGGTGACGGTGCGGTTGCTGGAACGCGGGGCGCGGGCGGATATTTTCATGCCGGCGCGGCTGGGGGACGTGAAACTCGCCGAAAAGCTGATCGCGGAGGATCCGGATTGCGTGGCGGCTCGAACGAACGTGAAGGGGTATGACCCGGTAGCGGTGTTTGGGGCTTACAACTGGGAGTTGGGGTTTTATTTGTCGCCGCATGAAGTGGCACTCAAATACGAGCATCGCGATGTGTATGAGGCACGGGTGGGGCATAGTCCTGCGAAGGTGGGTTTTCTGGACGGGGGGATTGGGGACGATGGGCTTGCGGCGCGTAAGGCGATGAAGGATGATCGGTCGCTGCCGGGATCGCTGAAAGAGGAGGATCATCGGTTGATCTCGTTTGCGGCGCTGCATGGACGGGTCGGGGCATGCCGGCTGATGTTGAAGCTGGGATTTGATCCGATGGCGCGCGGGATGGATGGAGGAACGGCGCTACATTCAGCGGCGTGGGTGGGGAATGTCCAGATCGTCGAGGCGATATTAAAGCACGGCGTCGACGTTAACAGCGTGGATACAACACACGGAAGCACGCCGCTGGGATGGGCGGCGTATGGATCGGTGCATCAGCGCGACAAGAAAGGGGATTATGCAGGAGTGATCGAGCGGCTGGTCAAGGCGGGGCGAATCTGAAGGCGGCGGGGAATAAATACGGAGCGACGATGCTGGGAATGGCGGCGGGTAACGAGGAGATTGTAGGGGTTTTAAAGAGGCTGGGAGCAACGTGAGGCAAGCGAAAACGGCCTCGGGCCCTTCCCTGTCCCCATGAAGTGTCAGGGAGAGGAGATTAAGAGACGAAGTCAGCCTTGGACGTGGATGGCGACGGCGGTTTGGTCGTCGGTGGGACGCTGGCCGCTTTGATGGGCCGCGAGGGAGGCGGCACCGAAGAGAAAAGTGAAAAGACCTGCATCGATAGTAAAAATCATGAGCGAATCGGTGGTGGTTCAACGGCCCTCAGGAATGCGAGCGGGTCGACGACGCGCAGGGGCCGGGTCAATTGCCGAAAGCGTTTGCAGATCGACGAATGCCCTGTCATCAGCGACAGCAAATCCTTGTCTCGCGTGACTAGATAATCCGCCTTGGTGGCGATTGCCAAATCGATGTAAGGCTCATCCGCCCGATCACGCGGATAGTCCATCGCATGAGGAACCCGGCGAACAAGAGTCGCACGAAATCGCAGGCGTTGCAGAAACGCGCCCAAGCGCAGCGGAGTCATGTGCGGACTGATGGCCAGAATTTCCGGATACTCCAGAACCCGGCGCAACTCCGCCAACGTTGGCTTGCTAACGAGAAGCTCGATGCGTCCAAATTCGACAAGTTCGAGACATCGAAAAGATGGGCCTCGATCAAAGGCGATTGCCTGGATTAGCGTGTTGCAGTCGAAGATCGCCTGAGGTCGGCTTGTCCGACGGCTCATACCGGGGCCTTGCGGGTTTTACGGCGACGGCCATTGAGCGAGCCAAGGCGAGCCCGCTGGACCATTTTGTCCAGCTGCGAATTCGTAATCCCGCCTTTTCGGAAGTCACTGCGAATCGGACGAAGAATTTCGTCGAAAGATTGGTCTGCCAAAAGATCCTGCTCAATGAGCGTGCGTACGTATTCGGGAGGTGTTTTCCCCTCGTTTTTAGCCTTTTGCTCGACGGCCTTCAATTGTGAGGGCTTAAGCCCAATATTTTGAAATGACAGCACGGTCATACAAATATCATATTCCGCGATTCAGTGACGGGTCAATCACATCCGACGGCCATTCTCACTGTAACGGCACAGCAGGAAGAAGAATAGAGGGAAGATTTAAGCTTGGACGTGGATGGCGACGGCGGTTTGGTCATCGGTGGGTTTTTGCCCGCGCTGATGAGCGGCCAGGGAGCCGGCGAGTTGAGTAAGGACCGAGGAGGCGTCGGAGAATTTTTTCCCCAGGGATTTTTCGATGCCCTCGGAGCCGAACATGGAGTGATCGGGTCCGCGAGCTTCGGTGATGCCATCCGTGTAGAGCAGGAGCGTTTGGCCGGGTGAGAGATCCAGCGTCGCCTGGTCGAATTCGGCGGAGGATTCAATGCCCAGCGGGAGGCCCGAGGCGGCGTCGAGAGGACAAATGTCCGAGGCACGGAGAAGAAACGGGGGCGGATGACCCGCGGAGGCGTAGGTGAGCCGGCGCGTCCGGGGATTGTAAAAGGCGATGAACGCAGTGACGAAAGACCCCTCGATCGGTTTTTGGCAAAGCTGCGCGTTGAGAATTCGGCACAGATCGGCAGGCCCGTCGGAATGCGCCGCGGTGGCATGCAACGTCGCCTGAACCATCGCGGCGGCGACGGCAGCCGATGGCCCATGTCCCGAAGCGTCGCCGATGAAAAAACAGAATCGATCATCGGGATCGCCCAGCGGCAAAAAATCGTATAGATCGCCGCCGACCTGGGAGAACGTTTGATAGCTGGCGTCGATTTGCAACCCGGGGATTTGCGGGATGGGGTTGGGCAGCAGGGCGCGCTGAATGCGGGCCATGCGGTCGATTTCCTGATCGATATAAGCATGAGCCTGGGCCAGTTGCCGGCTGACGACCATCGTGTCGAGCATCGAGCCAATCAGGGTGGTTCGGGTGACGGATTGCTCGACATCGGCGGAAGTGAAATGCTCAGGGTCAGAGTGAAGCAGGAACGACCAATCGAGCGGGACTTCATCGGATAATGCGGGGACGGCAATCAGGGAATGGTACTGATGCAGGGAAACGTGAGATTCGGGATCGGTGGCCCAGTCGATGTTGTGGACAAGCCGGGGGACGCGGGTCTGGATGATTTGGTCAATAATACCGCTGGTAAGAATGGGCAGGCCGGATGTGCCCCAGGGGTTCTGAAGGGGTATTTGCTCTTCCCCTTCAGGGGAGGTGAGCCGCCAGATGTGATATTGGCCGGGCGGAAGATTCCGTGTGATGAGGACCATGTTGGCCCGGCCGTTCTGAGAGGCGCTGAGAAAGGTGAAATATCTTTTGATGACCTCGAAAGGCGTCTGAGCACCCCTGAGCGTGGGCAGGAGAGTTCTGAGCTTGGCGATTCTGAGATTGTTGGAAAGGTCGATGAAATTCATGGGTGAAAAATCACGCGTAAGAGGATGAAGAAGAGGCCCCACGAGCGGCGCGGGCAGCCTCGCGCGTGGTGGCGGCGCGGGATTCGTGGCCGGTGGCGCGATAGGCGCGCAGGGGGTCGGGGTCGAGATTCTTGCGCTTGCGCCAATCGGCGAGCATCGGGCGGACGTCAGTGAAGAAGGCGGATTTGAGGCACTCCTCGGCGTCCACCATATTCGTTTTCGATTGGGCGTCGCGCAGCTTCACGCGGTCGACGAGGCAGGCCTTGGCATAGAGTTCCTGCGCGGCCATCGCGGTCTGGATCATCGCTTCGATTTTGGGCTTGAGGTTGTGGCTCTGATCGATCATGTAGGCGATGGTGGAAACGTCGTGGCCGCGATCGGCGGCGTTGCGGATTTCGTGGAAGATGCGGAAGACGGCGTAGGGATCGATACTGCCGAGGGTGAGGTCGTCGTCGGCATATTTGCGATCGTTGAAATGGAAGCCGCCGAGCATATTTTCGTCGATGAGGAAGGCGACGATGTGCTCGACGTTCTGGCCGGGCAGATGGTGACCGGTATCGACCAGGACCTTGGCACGGGGGCCGGCGTGTTTGGCGAAGGCGTAGGCCATGCCCCAATCGGCGACGTCGGTATGATAAAAGGCGGGCTCGAACGGTTTGTATTCGACGG
>CAZCKE010000284.1:0-5888 GCA_964499005.1 uncultured Tepidisphaeraceae bacterium | reverse complement strand
CTCGACCCGGTAGTGGAATATCGAATGTGCCCGATCGCCGCGTGCCCGACCAGCTCTTCCCGGAGCATCCGGGGCGTAAAGACCTGGCTGACCAGCCCCATGCCCGCGTGGCCATTAAGCCCCACCCCATCGCTGACGACGATCCCCGCCGATTCCTGGCCCCGGTGCTGCTGCGCAAACAGCGCCTGATACGCGATCTGCGAAGCATCCGGCGTCCCCCAGATGCCGAACAGCCCACATTTTTCCTTCTTCTCGTATTCCTCAAACACAGGCAGCGCGACGGACAAGGTGGTCTCCCGTTTGACTGCGTTTCAGGCCCTTTTCAGGAATGCTGCGGCGTTCCAACCGCATCAGACAAATACTCTAGTTTACATCGGCTGAACAATCAATCGGGGTGAGCTGAACGATAGCGCAATAGAACGCTGGTAGCACAAAGGTCGCCAGCAAATCCCGCGCCGACGCATTTTCACCACTTCCCAAATTTCCTTGCCTTTCCCTCCCGCGCCGGCCACCATCCTCCTTGCCGCCGGTGCGGCCCACGATGAGCGAACGACGTCACAAAACCCGGCGAGAGAAGGACATCACCTCCCGCTTTCTCTCCGGCGATTTCGACGAGGATCGCCACGAATCCCGCCAGCAGTTCAGCGACCGATCCAAAAACGCCCAGCAATCCAAAATCGAGCAGACCGCCCTGCTCCGAGCCGCCGAGGAACAGGCTGCCGGAGATCTGGGATCGTTGCCGGTCGGGCAGGTGATCCAGGTCTATTCCCTCTTCTGCCAGGTCGCCCACGAGACCGGCATCCGCCTTTGCGTCGTCCGCAAAACCCTGGGCAAGCTTAGCGAATCGGCGATCGTCGTTGGCGACTTTGTCCGTTTCCGGGACACCGGCTCGATCGACGAATCCGGCCGCCCCGAAGCCGTCATCGAGCAGGTCCTGCCGCGAAAGACCATCCTCACGCGCGCCCCGGGCCGGCATGGCTATCGCCCGCAGCCGATCGTTGCCAATGCGGATCAGATGCTCGTCGTCGCGAGCCTCGTCCAGCCGAGGGTGAAGTGGGGCCTGGTTGACCGCATGATCATCGCAGCCCAAAGCGGGGGGCTGGTTCCCATCGTTTGCCTCAATAAGATCGACCTGGCCGATCAGACGGCGTCGGCGCGAAGCGAGTTTTCGTTCGCGCAGGAAGCGTTGAAGCACTATCAGAGCCTGGGGATCGCGACGATTCAAGCGTCCGTCAATTACAAGATGGGCATCGATCGAATTGCCGCCAGCCTCAAAGGCAAAGCCACCGTCCTCGCCGGCCACAGCGGCGTCGGCAAAAGCACCCTCATCGGCGCAATTCAACCCGGCCTGGATATCCGGGTCGGCGATGTGAGCCTCGCCACGCAGAAAGGCCGTCATACGACGACCTCGGCTCTTCGCTACCGCCTGGATTTGGGGGGCGACGTGATCGACACGCCCGGCGTCAAAGTCTTCGGCCTGATGCTCCGCCGCGAAGCGCTGGAGGATTTTTTCCCCGACGTGCGGGACGGCACCGCGCCGAGCTGGCGTGTTGAAAGTTATCGGCGGATTTATGAATCGTTGGATGAGATTGAATGATCTGAGTCAGCTTTTCTCCAACACATTCACCAGGCAATGCAGCGTGCCGAAGTAGCGGAAAGTTCCTGTCACGTCGATGGGGACCACGTTGAAGCCCAGGCTCTCCCATGTCGCCCGCGCGGCGGCGTTGAGGCGGCCTTGGTTCTGGTATTGGGGAAGGTAGATCGTGCGGACGCCATTGCGCTGATCGATGATGCCGTTGAGCGGCGTGACGTAGGTTTTCCCGTCGGCGGAGGGAACGCAAGGAATGCGGGTCACTCGATAGCCCGCGGAGATGGCGGCTTGGGCAACGGAGTCAAAACGGCGCTGGGTTTCCAGGGAGAAATCGGGGCCGCCGGGGAGATCGATGGGGCTCAACAGGGGACGGGCGAGGCTGGGATCGCCGACGACGATTCGGTTGTCGCCGGCAGCCATCATAAACATTCCGGCGTGATGATCGGGAGCATCGTCCAGCAGGATCGCGTGGCGATGGGTGACGGATTCGATGACGCGGCAAAGTTCCTCGCGGGTGCGGGCGGTTTTCTGGAGGTTTCGGCGGATCAGGCCGGGCGTGACGAAGACGTTTTGGGAATCGGCCAGCAAATCGCCGCCGTCGAAATAGAGGCCGGTTTGTTCCGACTGGACGGCGGGGGAGAGCACTCGGGCCAGATCGCCGGCGATGCGCTGGTCGCCGCGTCGCTGAGGCCAGATTTCGGCGCCGGCCTCGGCCCATGGGGCGGCCAGGGTGACGGGGCCGTGGCCATCCAAGGGTCGTAGGGCAATCCAGCGGTCGCGGGACCAGGCGGTCATCTCGTGGCCCGTGAAAATCGGATGGAGCCGCGTTGCTGAGCCGCCCACGATGCGGGAGAGTTCGTCGAAATCACTTTGCGCGGGGCAGGCAACGTAGACGCGCACATCGGCAGGGAGCGATGAGATCAATTGGCAGTAGATGTCCGCGGCGAAATCAGCGCCCGCGACGTATTGGATCACGATGGAATGAATCGTTCCGTCGCATTCGGAAAGGATTGGGCCGGTTTGCGGTCCGGGATTGGAACGGCCGTTGGATCGCGAGAGAACGGCCGTGGCCCCTGCGAGGCCCAGGAGGATTCCGATCAGCTTGGCGGAAGCGCGGCTCATTTGCTTGCCAGGCCTGAATCGACGGTTGACGCGATCGAAAGAGCCTGAATTCGCTGGTTATCGACGGAGATCATGACGCTGGCGATGCCCTTGGCGGGAACGGCGCTGGAGGTGAAATCCATCGTCTTGCTTTGTCCGACGTCGAGGGTGACTTGGCCGCGTTGCTGCCAGATGGGGCGCGGGGCGGACAATGTGCGGCCCATGGGGCGAGCGACGCCGCTGGAGAAGAGTTCGAGAGCGAAATCCGATTTGGCCGGCGAGTCGCCGCGATTTTCGGCGCGGACGCGAAGTGTCAAGGGTCTATCGGCGTTTGAATCCGAAGGCTGAGTCGTGGGAGCGACCCGTTCGACGGTGAAGACGATGCCGTGGGCGGTGAGCTTGGGCTGGGCGACCTTGACGGAGGCGATGACCGGCTCGTCTCCAGCGTTGAGGGAAATCGGCAGGCCAGCCGCCATGACCAGCGCGAAGGCGCCTGTTGCCCACGTCGCGGCGAGAAGGATGTTTCGTTTTGCCATGAGAAATCTCCAGTTCGTTCTGAAAGATTGGACAACTTGCTCGACCGGAAAGTTCCCGCGAAAAACCTTAAAATCCCGCCATGGCGATCACGCGTCTGGCCCCTTCGCCCACTGGCGCCCTGCATTTGGGCAATGCCCGCACCTTTTTGGTCAATTGGATGCTGGCGCGCAAACACGGGTGGGAAGTTCACTTGCGAATCGAAGACCTGGATGGCCCGAGGATCAAAGCGGGAGCGGCGACACTTTTACTGGAGGATTTGGAATACCTGGGGCTGGATTGGGATGTTGGGCCCGTGTTTCAATCGAAACGGCTGGGGGTTTATCGCGCGGCGATTGAATTGCTCATCGAGCGCGGAACGGTTTATCCGTGCGTGTGCAGCCGGCGCGAAATTGAGCTGGCGGCAAGCGCGCCGCACGCGGAGGATGGGGCGGCGGTATATCCAAGAACGTGCCGGGGGAAATTCAAGTCGATCGCCGAGGCGCGAGAGCAAAGCGGGCGGGAGCCGGCGCTGCGGTTTGCGGCGGCGGACCGGACGGTGGAATTTGACGATCAGTTTTTAGGCCATCAAACATTCAATGTGGCGCGAGAGTTGGGGGATTTCGTCGTGGCAAAAGCGGATGGGACGCCGGCGTATCAGCTTGCGGTGGTGGTGGATGACATCGCGGCGGGTGTGAGTGAAGTGGTGCGCGGGGACGATCTGCTGGATTCGACGCCGAGGCAGATGTTGTTGTACGAGGCGCTGGAGGCGAGCGATCGAGTGCCGCGGTATACGCATCTGCCGCTGGTGGTGGGGACCGATGGCCGTCGCCTCGCCAAGCGGCATGGGGATACGCGCATCGCGACGTATCGGGAATTGGGCGTGCCGGCCGAGCGGCTCCGTGCTCTTCTGGCACGGTGGTGTGGAATGGGTCATGATTCGGGGGCTATGCGTGATCTGCGTCAGCTTGCCGCGAATTTTGAGTTGGGGAAGCTGCCGCGCGAGCGAATCGTCTTTACGGAGCAGGATGATGCGGAGCTTCGCGGGGGAGCCCGATGAACGAATCGTTTGAACATTCCTATGTGCGGGGGATGCAGGGAGAGCCGCGCTCGCTTTCGATCCGGCTCGCGCTGATAGCGGCCGCATGCGCGGAACCGGCATATGTGGCGGCGATGCGGATGCGAAACGCGATGTACGATCATGGCATTCTGCATGCGCATCCGCTGGGCAAGCCGGCGATCAGCGTGGGGAATATCACGACCGGCGGGACGGGCAAAACGCCGGTGACGCTCTGGCTCACGAGACGGCTGTCGGAAGAAGGGCGCAAGCCGGCGGTTCTCATGCGCGGGTACAAGCGCGGCGCGGACGGAACCAGCGACGAGCAGCTTTTATTGCAGTCGGCGCTGCCGGGAATTCCTGTCGTTGCCAATCCCGACCGCATCGCCGGCGCGGCGGCGGCATTGCAATCGCATCCGCGGACGGACCTTTTCATTCTCGACGATGCCATGCAGCATCGGCGCGCGCAGCGTGATTTTGAATTGGTGCTGATCAACGCGGCCAATCCGTTTGGGCATGGGCGGGTTTTTCCGCGCGGGTTGCTGCGGGAGCCGCTGGCGGGGCTGACGCGTGCCGGTGCGTTTTTAATGACTCATGCGTCGGAGGTCGATCCCGATGGGCTGGAGAAGATCGAATCGGCGGTTCGGCGGCATTCGGCGGCCCCGATCTTTCATGCGGATCATGTTATTGACGCTTTGATGGACGCTGATGGGCGGAGTGAATCTCGCGAAATTCTGATGAACAAGCCGGTGTTCGCCTTCTGCGGGATCGGGAATCCGGCGAGTTTTTTCGCGCAACTGAGGGAATCGGGCGGAAAGCTGGCCGGATCGGCCGCCCTGCCCGACCATCACGAATACACCAGCCCCGATTTGGCGAATATTCAAAAAACGGCCGGGGCGGCCGGGGCCCAATTGCTTATCACGACGGAGAAGGACTGGGTGAAGCTGATCAAATTGCCCGAGGCGCGTCTGGCGATGCCGAGGATTGTGCGGGCGCAATTGTCGCTGCGATTCGCGCCGAAGCACGAAGGGAAATTGCTGGAAGCGATTGGGGCGGCGATCTCGCAGCACAGTGTCGCGCAGTAAGTTGCCGGTTCTTCATTCCTGACCATCTATCATTAGTCCTTTGTCCCTGGTCATTTGTGTCAAGCGGTGAAATCCGCTCGCACGGAAAGAAAATGGCGCAAGTGATTTGCGATGAGTGAGTTGGGGTGAAAATTGAGGTCCTGGAACCAAAAATGCGCAAGGGCCGCGCGCCAAACGAGATTAGATATGGGCCCGGTTAAGTCCTCGGAAGGGACGAGGTTATGAAAAATCCGCAAAAACCTTCGCTCCTTAGCCCCGCTATCTAATGGGCCGGGGGGGGGTGAAGGTTTTTGGGATTTTTGGTTTAGGAGTTTTGAACTTGGGGTGGAGAGGGTTTGGGAGAGATGGCGCCGCATTCGGGGCAACGGTCATTCGATATCGGGACCAGCGAAGAAACTCACGATTGAGCACACGACCATCATGGCGCATAAAAGTGTTGATGTTGCCGCGAGCCCATTGGACATTCGTCGGTGTATTCGCTTCATCCTAGAGCATTTTGCGATTTCATATAGCGTACCCGCAGTTTGAGAAGAAGCCGCGA
>CAZCKE010000283.1:0-5925 GCA_964499005.1 uncultured Tepidisphaeraceae bacterium | reverse complement strand
CGTTGCGCCGGCGGGGAGCCGCCGTGCCCGGGCCGGCCGATGTCCCGGCGGGTGTTGTGGAATGGGCCAAATCACAAGGCGCCGTCGAGGCGCATGATGAGCCGTAAAACAGCCGCTCAGAAAGTAGCGGGCCGGGTTCCGTGATGAAAGAGGTCGGCGTCTAAAGAAGCGTTATTCCGAGCATAGTGGCTGGGCATGAGGCGTCGGATAAACCAGGAAAACGCCCGGCCGCCCAGATCCAGGGTGTGATAGGCCAGCAGGCCCAGATCGTTCCAGGGGATGTCGTTTAGATTGGAACCGGTAAGCCAGTTTAACAAACCGGCGGCATCACGATCGTCGAGACATCGCTTCACGTCCTGGGGAAACATGTGAAGATCGGGTAAGTCGCGATGCCGAAGCGCCGGCGTCTGAAATTCTTTTCCGGAGAACATCGCGGCCATGCCTTGGGAAAAGTCGATGCCGGCGGCCTTGGCCAGATGGTAGGCGGGGGTGAACCGGGCATTGAATTCGAGGAGGGCGATTTTGCCGGTGGAAGACTCGCGAATCCAGTCATAGCCGCAGAGGCCGTGAAAGCCGGTAAGCCGGCCGAGGCGGGAAACCAGCGGATCCAGAAGAGGATCATGGATGTAACGGCGAACGGCGGAGGGGCCGAATTGGCCCGGCCACGTCTTATAGACGTGACAGTGAGCCCAGCAGACAGGTTTGCCATGGTCAAAGAGGACATCGGTCTTGCCCAGTGTGCCGACGACGGCTTTCTGGACGAGGATCGGGGCGACTTTGGCGACCCGGGCAAATGCATCGGGAAGCTGGGAAGGATTGCGGACTTGAACGACACAGCCGCCGGCAAAACCGACGTCGCCTTTAAGAAAGAGCGGGAATCCGATTTCGCGTGAAGCAAGGACGGCTTCGTCCAGAGTATGACAAATCTGGGTGGGGGACATGGGAAGTTGCGCTTCTTGTGCTGCCGTAGCGAATCGAGATTTGTGCATAATCAGGTCAAAGGCATCTGATCGGTGGTCGACGGGAAAGACCTCGTCAAGCCAAGGCTCTCCGCGCGAGGCGGCCACGGACTGGACGCTGCGCTCGTCCGCGAGAATCACCCAGGGCTTGGGGAAATCGAATTTGGCCAATTGGCGCCGAATGGCGGTTGAAAGACTCGATGGGTCGGGGGGACAATGAACTTTCGCGTCGATGAATCGCGACCAGGCCGTGGCAGCCGCAAGATTGCCCAGCAAGGTCACCTTGGCGCCGGCGCGGTGAAACAACTCAGGCACGCGGGATGTACCGTAGCGATCTTCCAAAGCAACCAGAATTACCTGTTTGCGCAACATGATGCGATCGCGAGATCGTCCTCCCTTTTGCCCGCTTATCTGATCGACCCTTTCATCGACGGCACAAGAAGGGTTCTTGACCGAATCGAATTGAGGCCCGATAGTTGGTTGAATTAAAGGCTGGGGACAGCGTAGGAGGATCGCATATGCGTAAAACCATGATTTTCTTAACGACATTGCTTCTTGCGACCGCTTCATGGGCGGGCACGATCAACGTGTCGGCGGCGATCAGCCTGAAAGAGTCGCTCCAGGAAATCGCCAAGCAATACGAGAGCGATACATCGGAGAAGGTCGATTTGAATTTTGGCGCCTCGGGAACGCTCGCGGCACAGATCAAGCAGGGCGCGCCGGTGGATCTATTCATCTCGGCGGCGAACAAGCAGGTGGACGATCTGGTGGCGGCGGGGTTGGCCGATGCGGATAGCCGCAAAGCGATCGCGGGTAATTCGCTGGTGTTGATCGTTCCCAAAGACCAGAAGAATCCTCCGACGAAGTTTGAGGATCTTACCGATGGCCGCTTCAAGCATATCGCCATCGGCGAACCGAAAGTGGTGCCCGCGGGGCAATACGCGATGCAGACCCTGCAAAAGATGGGACTCGATAAGGCATTGGCGGATCGGCTGGTCATGGGTGAAAACGTTCGGCAGGTGCTGGTTTATGTCCAGCATGGAGACGCGGACGCTGGGATTGTTTATTCGACGGATGCCGCGGCCGCCGGCCAGGACGTGCACGTGGTGGCCACCGCGCCCGAATCGACGCATGATCCGATCACTTATCCGGCGGTGACTCTTAAAGCCGGCCAACACGATGCGGCAAAGAAGTTCCTGGATTACGTTGAAGGACCCAAGGGGCAGGCGATTCTGGCGGCGCATGGGTTTACCGCGCCGAAGAATTAGAGCATGTTCAAGCGATCGGTGATTGATGGTTGGTGATCGAGCGTTATGCACTACAATGCATATCGTGGCCGCGTATAGCAGCTAATCACGAACCCTCTCTGCTCACCGACATGAATCCACTCTGGCACGCGCTAGGTCAATCGATCAAAATCGCCGTGCCGGCGACATTGGGAGCGGCGCTGCTGGCGGTGCCGATGGGGTATCTGCTGGCGCGGCGGCAGTTCCCGGGGAAGGCGGCGCTGGAGACGATTTTGATGATGCCGCTGGTCTTGCCGCCGACAGTGGTGGGGTATTTTTTACTGATCCTGATGGGGCATAACGGGGTGCTGAGCGGACCGTTTCATTTCAGCGTCGTTTGGACCTGGTATGGGGGGGCGATGGCATCGGGGGTAGTGGCGTTTCCACTGTTGATGCTGCCGGCGCGAGCGGCATTTGCCGGCGTGGATAAAGAGTTGGAGGATGTCTCTCGACTGATGGGGGCCAATCCGTTTCAGGTCTTCTGGCACGTGAGCCTGCCGATGGCGCGGACGGGGATCGCCAGCGGGATTCTGCTGGGGTTTGCGCGGGCGCTGGGGGAATTTGGGGCGACCATGATGGTGCTGGGCATCCGCGACCAGACGATGACCCTTCCGATCTTCGTATATAATGAATTTGAGGACCTGAATCCGCAGGGGTTGATACCGGCGGTCGTGCTGCTGACCGCGGTCACGCTGGTGGTGATCGTCATCTATAATAAGCTTCCACTCAACAGACACGGATAAGCTTCCATAGTTTGCCTGGGCGGCATTTCCGCGCGCTTATTTTGGGACCCACTAAACAAATCCGAGTCCCCCTGCATTTTTACATCGTGGGTAACTTCACAATCTTTGTAACGTCTAATGTATGAGAGGACAGAACAGTGAGAGGAGAGCGGAATAACGGGATGAGTGGAAACGTCTAGTTGAGGGAGCAGTGGCCATGATCAAGATCAAGCACTTTCTGGACCACGTCGAGCGGGATGACGGCCGGCGCATCTGGGCAGAGCCGATCGGGTTGACGGCCGATTTGCGGGAATGGTGCAACGTGCATCATCTGATTTGTCACGTGGCGCCGCCGCGCGAGCTCTGGGAATGGTATCAAAAGCACCCGGAGCAATACGACCGCTTCCGGGCGCGATACCACGAGTGGCTCAATAGGAGCCCGTATAAGCCGGCGCTTCAACAATTGGCTTGCGCGGCGGCGAAGGAGAACATCACGCTGTTGCATCAGGAAGATTCGCCGACAGAGAACTCGGCGATGGCGCTGTATGAATTTTTGAGCGAGCTGGAAGCGTATTGTCCGCCGGAGGGGTGAATAAACACGTGCGCTATTGGGCTGGGCTAAGTTGCCACTGCCTGGCACGTGCGGTCAAGGCTTGGACGTGCTGGGGCCAATCGTGGAGTGTGGCGGGATCGAAGTCGGCGCCGTTTGGCCAAACCAATGTGAACCTCGGAGTCGATCTTAACTTGATCGAAAATACCAACATCACGTAAAGGACCAAAAAGCGACCCAGCCAAGACCGGTCGAAAATCAATCACCTGCTGAGTGTTGTCATCAAATTCTACGCGCAGCGTAAAAGGAGCCTCGATTTTGAACGCTCGCACGCGGTAGATGGGATGAGTCATTACGCGCTCCTCAATCCAACGGCTCGATAGGCAGCGGCGATTGGCCGGCCTGCAGCAGATTCCAATCTGCCAGCAATTCCTCTTGGTGCAATTCTGCCCATGCCTCGACAAGGCGCTGCTGCCGGCGAGGTAAAGAGCCCGCGATCAATTCAATTGGCTCCAAACCGATCACCGCCACATCATTCTGATAATAGGCGTGGAAGTGCGGCAAGTGGTGAGGCCCGCCGACTTCCATGTACATCCGAATAATGATCCCAAAAAAGCGACTCAGTTCGGGCATCTAGACGCAGTATACTTCCCTCCGCGCACTTCGGCGATATAGTGGCACCGTGACGTTGCAAACGACGGATTCCGAGGAGTTGCTGCGTGATTTGACCGAGCCGCAGCGGGAAGCGGTGACGCATGTGGATGGGCCGCTGCTGATCATCGCGGCGGCGGGGAGCGGCAAGACGCGCGTGATCACGCGGCGGGTGGCGTATTTGATGGGGCGCGGGGTGGCGCCGCAGTCGATTCTGGCGATCACGTTCACCAACAAAGCCGCGGGGGAGATGAAGCAGAGGATTTCGGCGATCAGCCCGCGGCCAATCCGGGATTTTGGAAAGCTGGACCAGCCTTGGCCGATCATCTGCACGTTTCATTCGTTGTGCTTGCGAATATTGAAGCATTACGCGGGGCAGATCGGGCTGCCGCCGAATTTCGCGGTGTTTGATTCCTCGGATCAGTCGAAATTGATGAAAGAGGCGCTCAAGGCATTGGAAGTGTCGAGCACGAACTTCCCCCCTGCTGCCGTCCATTCAGCAATCAGCAAGGCGAAAAATCAGCTCATGGACGCGGCGGCATTCGCGGCGGAAACGACTGATTTTTACGGACGGGTCGTGGCGCGGGCCTACACGAAATACCAGCAGCTTCTGACGGCCAACAATGCGCTGGATTTTGACGATCTGCTGATGAAAACCGCTCACGCGATGAAGGAGCACCCCCAACTGCTGGCAGAGCTTCAGGAGCGGTTCCGCTACATCCTGATCGACGAATATCAGGATACGAACCACGCGCAATACATCATCGCGCATGCCTTGGCGCTGCGGCACCGGAATTTGTGCGTCGTCGGCGATCCCGATCAGTCAATTTACGCCTGGCGAGGAGCGGACATCGCCAACATTCTGGATTTTGAGAAGGATTACCCGGACGCCAAAGTGGTGCAGCTGGAGCAAAACTACCGTTCCACGAAAACGATCCTGGCCATTGCGCAAAAACTGATCTCTCACAACGTGCGGCGGCGGGAAAAGCAGCTTTGGACGGAGAATTCCGAGGGGCAAAAAGCGATCGTCCTGTTCTGCCAGGATGAGCACGACGAAGCCCAGGCAGTCGCGACCAAGCTCCAGGAGCTTTCGCGGCAGGGGATTGCCTGGAGTTCGATGGCGATTTTTTACCGGATCAATGCTCTGTCGCGCGTGATGGAAGATGCGCTTCGGCGGGCGCAAATCCCCTACCAGATCGCGCGAGGCGTGGAATTTTACAATCGCAAGGAAATCAAAGACGTGTTGGCGTATCTGCGCGTCGTCGCAAACCCCGCGGATGAGGTGAGCCTCGAGCGGATCATCAATGTGCCCACGCGTGGTGTCGGGGCCGGGGCGCTGAAGCAATTGCAGATGGAGGCGGTCGCACAGAGCGTTCCGCTGTGGAATGTGCTGGAAAAGGCCGCGAAGACGGAAGGGCTTTCGACGCGTGCCCTGCACGGGGTGAGCCAGTTTGTGAGCCTGATCGAATCGTTCCGCCGCCCTACCGCCGGGACGGTGAAACAACTGATGGAAACGCTGGTGCAAAAGAGCGGGCTGGAGGCGATGTTTCGCAAGGAGGACCCGGACGCGGAAAATGAGCTGGCGAACGTGAACGAATTGATTTCGTCCGCGGCGGAGTTTGACCAGGAGAATCCGGAGGGGACGTTGGACGATTATCTGTCGCGCGTGAGCCTCGTGAGCGACGCCGATCATCTCAAGGACGGAGGGGGAGCCGTCACGCTGATGACGCTGCACGCGGCCAAGGGGCTGGAATTTC
>CAZCKE010000282.1:0-5943 GCA_964499005.1 uncultured Tepidisphaeraceae bacterium | reverse complement strand
CGCTCCCCTTGCCGAACGTCCGCTCACCCACCAGCACCGCGCGATGGTGATCCTTCAGAGCCCCCGAGACAATTTCGCTGGCGCTGGCCGAAAGCTGGTTCACTAGCACGACCATCGGTAAATCCGTCTTCAGGTCCTCCGCCCGGGCATCGATCTCGGTCGGCGGATTATCCGTCGGGCGATCCGCGTGCGTACTTACGATCACGCCGCTGGAGATGAATTTGTTCACGACATCCGTCGCCGATTGAAGCAATCCGCCGGGGTTGCTTCGAAGGTCCAGGATAATCGCGCGGGCGCCCTGTTCCTTCAACTCCGACAGCGCCCGATCCAGGTCGTCGCTCGTGCTCTTGGTGAAATTGGTCAGACGGATGTCGCCGATCTTGTTCTTGGGGTCGATGAAATAATCCCAGCCGCCGCCGGTCTTGTGGGTAAACCCTTTGATGCTCGCCATCTTAATCATCTCGCGCCGCAAGATGTAATCCTTGACGCTGCCGTCGGTCGCCCGAATGGTCAACACGATGCTCGTGCCCGGCACGCCGGTGATCGTCTTGACGGCCCGGTCCAGCGAAATCCCTTTCACGTTTTTGCCGTTGATATGGGTCACAATATCGCCGGCGCGAATCCCGGCGCGCAGCGCCGGCGTGTCCTCCAGCGGGCTGACAACCTTCAGATTTCCTTGGTCATCCTGCTCGATCTGGATCCCCACCCCTCCGAATTCGCCCTGGGTGAGCTTCTGGAATTCCGACAGGTCATACGGCCAGATCATGCTGCTGAAAGGGTCCAGCTTGGCAAACGCCCCATCGGCAAACTCGCTGATGAAGACTTCGTCAGGAATGTCGATCGTCCGCTTGTTGAGGCTTCGCAGCGTGGCCAACGATTCGGAAAGCACATCTTTGGCCCGGTCAGGCGAAGCGCTGGCCATCTGCTTCAGGCACTCATCAATCCCCGTCAGAAAAAGCTTTCGCTGCTTCTCATCGGCCAAGCCGGGGAAGGAATCCTCCAGGCCTCGCGTGGTTACGACGGCCTGAAGACCGGTCAATCCGCCTTGCAAAAGCGTCTGAAAATCAATATCGCGATAGTACGCTTGGTCCGACTTGACCAGCGCCTGCCACAGCATGCTGTATTCGATTCCGTGAGTGACTTCATGCCAATCGATCCGCAGATCGTCCACTGTCTGCGCACTGTCCGGCTGAGTGGCAGCGGCGGCCACGGATGGGCTGGTCGTCGGATGAATAATCCCATCCGCCACTGTCCGGTCCTTGGCTTCTGAATCTTGTAGCCGCTGATAACGATCGGGGGTGTATACCATCAGCAAGCGGACGCGCCGTGCCGCCAGCTTCATCTTGTCTTTCCACACCGGGTCGGATGGATAAATCGCGCTCAGATCGGAATAAACGCCCAGGGCTTTGAGCCACTGCTGCGAGGCTTCAAATCGATCCGCCGTCGCGATCGACTCATCCTTGAGCGCACTCATCCATTTTTCATTACGGAACGTGTCTTGATCGTCCGCCAGCAGATACGCCAGCCGAGCCTCGTCCAAAGCGTAGTTGTCCGACTGATGGTCCAGCAGCAGGTGCACGTAAGAAACGGCCTGTTCGTACTGTTTGTGCCGACTCGTCTTAAAGCTCTGCCGTTCCGCATCAAAATCCTTCACCCAACCGGCGATCTGCTTGATGTTGGGGTCCTGCGACAGCGTCGCGGCCCGATCCAAAAGTTGTGAGCTCTGAGAAAAATCCCCGTTGTGAATATCTTTGAACGCATCCCCTTCAAGCTGCATCGCCAACGCTTCAGCCTCGGGGCCCACCGCCTGCTGGCTCGACCCACCCTGCTGGGCCGGCGTCAACGCCTGCACTCCCGCCGCCGGATTCAGCGAGACTATTTCAGGCTGCGTCGTCGGCGAGCCCCCGTGGGCAACCGCCGGACGCGTCGCTGGAGCCTGCCCCGCCCCAGTTGACGCCGATTGCGCCGGCGCCGGTTGCGCGCCGGAATTCCCCGACATGCATCCGGCCACGGCGAACACAACCACCATTCCCAGCCGGCTCAAAGAATACTTCATCGCAACCACCTGTTTTTTAGAAATTCCCTGGCATCGAGTTGGTTCTTGTCGATGGAGCAAACGACATCTTCGGAGCGAATAACATTCTTGCGACACTCCCTAATCGCAACCTAATTCGCGGAGCAATGCAGACCTTAGCTATCTCCCTCATCGGAATCAAACAGCTATCGGTCACAGCCATCGAAAAGATCAATCTAACATACGCCTCAAAGACGCCTTCTGTTTCAACCCGCAACCTTTTTTATCGGTCCTTTAACCCCGGAGCGTGAGGCGGGCCGCTATAAGGCATGTCTAGCGCGGTTGGAGATACCCCACTCCTCATAGTAGCATGCCCCTCGCCTTCGGAAGTTTCGACCCCACTATTATCCCCTCTCCCCATGTACCCGTGGGGAGAGGGTCAGGGTGAGGGGCAGTGTTCAGGATTCGTTTTATGCCGACCATCATTGCAGAGCTTGATTCCGCCTTCCGGGCTGCCATCAAAGAGGCTTTCAGCCTCGACGCCGACCCCCAAATCGGCGTCAGCCAAAACGACAAATTCGGCGACTACCAATCCAACGCCGCCATGAGTCTGGCCAAAACCCTCTCCGAAAAAACCGGCCAAAAGACCAACCCCCGATCCATCGCCGAGCAAGTTCAATCAAAATTAAACCTCCCCGCCGCCTCCGAGATCACCATTGCCGGCCCGGGGTTCATTAATGTCCGCCTCTCCCCCACCTGGCTCGCAACCCGCCTTGATTCCATTCGACACGACAACCGCCTCGGCATCGAGCCCGTCGCCACCCCGCAAACCATCGTGGTGGATTACTCCGGCCCCAACATTGCCAAAGAAATGCACGTCGGCCATCTGCGGAGCACGATCATCGGTGATGCGATCAGTCGGATTTTGGAGTTCCAGGGGCACAAGATCCTTCGTCAGAACCACATTGGGGATTGGGGAACGCAGTTTGGGATGTTAATTGCGTATGCGATAGAAATTGGAGCTGCCACACCGGGCCAAAATTTTTTTTGGAGTTTAGGAGATCTCGAGGAATTCTATCGCCAGGCCAAACAACGCTTCGACCATGATCCGGAGTTTCAGAAAAAAGCACGACATGAGGTTACCGAATTGCAACGGAACCAACCTTATCAACTCCAAATCTGGGGCTACATATGTAATGAGACGCGAAAACATTATCAAAAAGTCTATCAGCAACTCGACGTGAAATTACGCACCCCTGAAGACGAACATGGTGAATCCCAATATAGAACCATTCTCCCCGCTATCCTTGAAAATTTGATGAGCAATGGCATCGCCGTCAAGTCCGATGGGGCGATCGTTGTTCCAGTGCCCGGATACGAATCGCCACTTATTATTCAGAAATCAGATGGTGGATATCTCTACGGGACGACGGACCTTGCGGCGATTCGTTATCGAATAGATGATTTGCTTGCCAATCGAATTATTTACACTCACGACTCCCGTCAAGCCCAACACTTCGCGCAAATATTCTGGACTGCAAAAAAAGCCAGTTGGACTAGCGGCGACCAAGTAAAGCTCGACTACGCCCCCTTCGGCACCATGCTCGGCGAAGACGGCAAGCCCTTCAAAACCCGCTCCGGCGGCACCGTCAAGCTCAAGGAACTCCTCGACGAAGCCGAAGAACGCGCTCTCAAAGTCGTCACTGAAAAAAATCCCGACTTGCCCGACGAGCAGAAGAAAAAGATCGCCCATGCTGTCGGCATCGGCGCCGTCAAATATTCCGACCTCTCCAAGGACCGCATCAGCGACTACGTCTTCTCCTTCGACAAAATGCTCGCTCTCGACGGCAACACCGCCCCCTACCTCCAATACGCCCACGCCCGCATCCGCTCCATCTTCCGCAAAGCCGAAGGCGCACAACCCGGCAGCATCACCCTCGATTCCCCTTTCGAGCTCGCCCTCGCCAAGCACATCCTCCGCCTCGGCGAGATCATCGAACTCGTCTCGCGCGAGCTCAAACCCCACCACCTCTGCACCTATCTCTACGAATTAGCCACCCGCTTCAGCGGCTTCTACGAAAACTGCCCCGTCCTCCAAAGCCAAGACCCCACCCGCGCCAGCCGCCTCGCCCTCTGCGAACTCACCGCCAGAACCCTCGAACTCGGCCTCGACCTCCTCTGTATCGAAGACCCTGAGCAGATGTAAGTTTTTCACTCGGCAACACGCCAGCCCATCTGGTAAATTCAAATGAGCCGATCACCTTCACCGATCGGCGTCAAAGGAGCACCCATGCCCGCCAAACAGAAAAACAAAAAACGCCCGACACAGAAAAGTAAATCGACTACGCATCCACCCATTGTCTCCCTTGCCCAATGGGAAAAGGCCCGTCGAAAGCTGCTGGTGAAAGAGAAAGCCGCCACCCGCGCTCAGGACGCCATGGCCGCGCAGCGCCGCAGATTGCCCATGGTCCGCATCGACAAAGATTACGTCTTTAAGGGACCCGGCGGCGACGCGACCCTGCTTGATCTATTTGAAGGCCGCCGCCAACTCCTACTCTATCACTTCATGTTCGCGCCAAGCGTCGGTGGCTGGCCCACGGCCGGTTGTCCGGGCTGTTCGCTGCTCATGGACAACATGGGTCATGTCGCGCACCTCAACGCTCGCGACACTTCCTTCGCCATCGTCTCCCTCGCGCCGTTGAAACAGATTCAGGTGTACAAAAAACGCATGGGCTGGCCCTTCCCCTGGTATTCCTCCGCCGGCACCACCTTCAACGCGGATTTTGGCCTCTCGACCCCCAAGGGCGAAATGTACGCAATGAGTGTCTTTTTCCGACTCGGCAACGAAATCTTCCGCTCCTATTTTACCAACCGGCGCGGCGTTGAGCCGTTCACCGGTATCTTTGGCTTGCTCGACATCACTCCCCTGGGCCGTCAGGAAATCTGGGAAGATTCCCCTCCCGGCTGGCCCCAAACCCCACCCTACCAATGGTGGCGCCGCCACGACGAATATTAAATGCTCTGAACAACTCTGTGATTCTTCATTTCAAGGAGCCTTATGATCAAAGGGAAATACGTCGAGTTGTCCAAACGTCGCCGATAATTCCTTGCATAAGTTTCCGCCTTCAAATGCTTATCCAGCCAAACTGCTTCATCGAGCAAAATCGACAGATTGTGCGTAGCGCGATTGCAAAATCCTTTGAGCCCACCGGCTCGTAACCCGCGTAGCCCGCTCGTGGCACATGCCGGACACCGGCACTTTCTTAGCTTGCTCCATTCTTCTTTACTCGGAATCCGCCCTCGCCACTTTCCAAGGCTTGCAATCATGCGATCACCGCTACCGGGTAATTGCACGATACCCCGGGCCGCCCGATTGCGCCATCCGCTCGAATCCGCTGAGTCGATTCCGAGGATCGCTGCCAAGTGGATGGTTGCCGTTCCCCCAATTCCAAAAACATGAAGGTCTTTGTCAGAAAACATCTCGCGTACGTGCAATAAATTCTCCAGCACCGTCTCGTACGACAGCGCCTTCGGTGAACGCAACAGATTTGGCACGATTCCACCCAATGCGATTCGTTCCTTCGCCGCCAGCTTGGGACTTTGCAGAACTGCCCGTACATATTCCTCAAGCAAGCGACAAATATGAATCACTGGAACGTACCCATCATGCCTGTAGGCATGATTTGCCTCCATCGTCGCGTCATAGCACGCCCGCTGCTTTTTGTTCGACATTTGCGGCGTCGGGATGACGTCAAACGCCATCGGGTACCAGTCTGGCCGGCCCTTCTCGACAAATTCCTGGTACGCTTTTCGCTCACCCTGGCCGCCGGCGCGGAGAAAATAGAACGCGCCATTATCCAGATAAATGCTAATGTGACGAGGAACTCCCAGATACTTCCGCAACCCCATCTCCTTAGCCTTCTCCATTC
>CAZCKE010000281.1:0-5953 GCA_964499005.1 uncultured Tepidisphaeraceae bacterium | reverse complement strand
ATTGGAAGAAGTTGGTGCAGTAAGCGAGAAATGTGTGAAAGAAATGCTGGAAGGGAAATTTCCCAAATACACGCCGCCACCGCCGGCGACCAATCCGTCCGCGCCTGCGGCCCCCGCTCAGCCCCAATAATGCCGGGCGCACGGCCGGTGGACTTGGATCGCGATTTGCCCCGGATGAACTGGAGAACCCGAACTATCTACCGGCGATAGAGTGGAGAATTGTCCTGGGCAAAAACGGTCGGCGGGACCGCGCCGCCATTGACGCGGTTGATCAACAGATTGCTGAAAAGCGCCGTGTTCCGGGCATCACCTTCGCCGCCGGTTACCAAGCCTGCCATGCCCCGTTCATACTCCTTGTCCTGGGCCGTGATGACCGCGACGTCATCGACGAGGACGGTGATCGTCTGGTTCTCAAAACGAAGCTTGAGATTGTGCGGTCGATTGCGCCTCCAGGCCTTGGTTTCGCCGACGGCAAGCTGCCGTTCGCGCGACCCCTTGAAGCGCGCCCCGGCAATGTATAGGGCGCAGCCGCCATCCGAATAAAGGCGGGCATAATAACCGTTGGGATTTCCATCCCAGCCGTTGCCGGTATTGTTGACGCGGCCCATGACTCCAGCCCATCCGCCATCATCAAAGGAGATGTCCGCGCTGACCTCGTAGTCGGTCCATTGCGGATCACCGATGACCGTGTAGGGCATCCATTCGGGCGCCCAGCTTTGGGCCTTGTGCGCGACGACCTGTCGAAGGCATTTGCCCCCGCCGCGAGGACGATCGACGACCTCGAAAACGCCGCAGACATCCGCCGTGTAGTGCGGCAGGTAACCCCACTGTTTAGGCTCGACATAGTGATCAAAGTTTTCAAAGTACGGAAACGGAAACGGCTTGGCCTCCGGAATGTCGGCAAATGCCCCTTTTTGCTGGCCGTCGGTAGTGGAGAGCGAATAAATGGCCTCCGGGTCGAACGTGATTGTGAACGTGCCGTCCGAACCGGGTTTTATATCCTCCTGACGCACGAACTGAGCGTCTCGCGTCGTCCGCCAAACGCAAAGTGAGTGAGACGAGAGGCCCGTGCTGATCTTGAAAGTGACCTGCTGCGGCGTCTTGGCGGCGGCCGTCTCGGCGATCACGCTGTAATCGCCGTTGTCGGCTTTGAGCGTCACCACCGTTCCGCCGCCCGAGAGTGCCGCACACCCGCCGGGGATATAGTGCCAGCCAATCCGCGTGAATTGCCCGTAATGCGCGTAGGACCAGATGATCGGCTTGATCGCGTAATTTCCGCTCCAGGGCGACCGGGCGATCAATGCCGGCGGCTGGTCGGCGTACGGCTCGATCGCGTAGGTGGACCCCGCGAGATACCAGTTGACGGTCTTGGTCGCTCCGCGCGAGACAAAATTGTCGTTGAAGAAATGAGCGGCGCCCAGCGCGCAATCAAAATCATCCTTAAAAGCGCGCCCTTCGCCGTTGTAAATGTGCTCCTCGGTGTTCCACAGCGGCTTGTTCAGTTGCTCGATCGTCTCGCGGACGCTCGAGGGCCACGGACCGAGCAACAAGGTGTGGTTGCCGATGATATTGACCGCCGAGGCCAGTTCCTTATCCGTCCTGAGCGCGGGAATCCAATCCCACATGTAACGATTTCCCGGGTTGTCGAACGCGTGAATGCGCACCTGATTCAACCCATTGGCATCGAGCGTCCGCCGAAACAGTTTGACCCATGATGTCACCGCGCCGCGTTCGTTGCGGCAACCGATCGCGTCCAGATCCAGGCCGTAATTGGCCTTGAGGCCCTTGATCCACTTGACGTAGTAATCGGCCATGTCCTGCGACCAGAAATTGCCGTCGCCGACCCAATCGGGGCAACTCCACGCGCAGCCGTCGAGCGTCAGGGCGGGGTTGCGCTTCTTCGCCTCGGTCATCAGCCACCACTCGTACCCACGGGAATAATTCTCGTCGTTTCGGGAGCGCATGTGAGTCGGCTCGGACCCCTGGGTGGAATTGCCGTCGCCGCCGACTTCGACGTAAAGCGTCTGCACGGACGCCGCGAAGTTCGGCTTGAACAGGATGTCCAGGATCTGGCCCCGCTGCGGCTCGGGATAATCCTTGAGGAGCACTGAAGTTCCCCCGCCGCCGCTGACGGCTCCGACGCCTTCAAAAATCTTCCCGGGCGTTGCACCGTCGAGGACAAGGATCTGCGCAGGCGCCGCCAGCATTTGGTTTGAATTGGCCAGAATTATGCACGCGACGATGGAGCCGAGAATCGAGCTGGATTTGTGTTTCATCAGTCCGAATAATCGCCGAGTTCGGGAGTGCGCGTCAAGCGATGCGGCATTGGCCATTTCAAATCGATTCGCGTAACCCTCCGCTCTTGCTCCAAATCCCATCAACGCTTTCAGTGGTGAACGCGCATGGTTAAATTGCCTAGCAATGCGCCGCACCAAGCGTCAACTTGAAGCCGCGATCCTTTGCGCGGTCACCGGCGATCAGAAAGCCCTCGCTCACTATCGTCTAGCCGTTTTCCACGATAACAATAGCCGCGAAACGCTCGCCATCCCGCATTACCGCCGTGCATTGAGCCTTGGGCTCAGCCCAACGCGCACACCTAAGGCCCACGCATGGCTCGCCAGCAGCCTTTATAAAACCGGTCGTCCCGCTCGGGCGCTAAACCACATCCAAAAGGCTCTTCAGCTCACTCGCGCTGTTCCCCTCAAACGGTTCCTGACCGCACTGAAACAAAAAATCTTTCGCTCCATGAAAAGCTCTCCCGGGACGCCTTAGCGATCAAGCCCCCATGTAGCCCGCTTTTCTGAACGCGGCGAACCCCTGGGCCGTCAGCCGCTCCAATTCCTCAAAAACCGCCTCGTCCCGAACCTTGAAATTAAAGCATGACTTGCCCTGCATCCGCGATTTCAATTTCGCCGAAAAACCGTCCAGTAATTTCGGATGTCCGTAAACCGGCATGAGATGATAGCTCACGTACGCCTTGCCGATTACGACCCATGCCACCGGCATGGGCGTCTTGTGCCTGGGATGCAGCCCGCCCGCCAAGCAATAGCGCGTCGGCGTGTCCTCTTTCACGGCCAATTTCCCGACATGCTTTTCCAAAATCGCCCGCAATCGCGAGAAGATGTGCTCAAATTCCGTTGACATGCCTTGTCTCCGCCGACGCCTCTCCGAGCTCCGGATCATTCCGGTTGTAACCAGAAAACTCAGGGAATCACTTTATTGAGCGGATACGTGATGATCCCCGTCGCCCCCGCGCGCTTCAGCCTGGGAATTAATTCCCTCTCCTGCTTGTCTTCGAGAATCACCTCGACGGCCACCCATCCGGTGTCCGCCAACGGGCTGACCGTCGGACTCTTTTCCGCGGGCAAAAACGCGATCACCTCGGCCAACCGGGCTTGAGGCACGTTCATCTTCAACCCGACCTTCGCCCGGGCCTCGATCGCGCCCCTGAGCAGCATGGCGATGTTTTCCATCTTCTCCCGCTTCCAGGGAATGCTCCACGCGGACTTGTTGGCGACGAACCGCGTCGTACTGGTCAGCAACGTCTCGATGATTCGCAGGTTGTTAGCCCGCAGGGACGAGCCGGTCTCGGTGAGTTCAACGATCGCATCGAGCAGCCGCGCCTTGATCTCCGTGGTGCCCCAGGAAAATTCGACGGTGACGGGAACGTTCCGCGCCGCGAAATGCCGCCGGGTGGTGTTGACCAGCTCCGTCGCGATGATTTTCCCCCCCAGGTCTTCCAGCTTTCGCACCGCGCTCTCCTCGGGAACGGCCAGCACCCACCGGACGGGATTGCTCGACGCCCGCGCGTACGCCAGCTCGCAGATTTCGACGATGTCGTTCTCGTTGCCGTTCTCGACGATCCAGTCGAAGCCGGTCAGCCCGCAATCGACGATGTTGTCAACGACGTAACGGCTGATCTCCTGCGCGCGAAAAAGGACGGCCGACATCTTCTCATCGTCGATGCGCGGAAACACGCTCCGCTCGCTGACGCTGATGCGGTAACCGGCCCGCCCGAACAGGTCGATCGTCGATTGCTGGAGGCTCCCGCTGGGCAGTCCCAGGCGAAGCGTTTCGGATGATAGCGGCTGGGTCATCACTAGCTCCGCGCCTTCTTCTTGGCCAGATCCCCATGCGACGCCCGGCGGATTCTCGCGTAAAAATCGTACGCCTCTTCCGTCTTGGTGTGATGCTCCAGAAACCGCTGCGACTCTTCGGCGCTGGTCTGCTCATCGATGATCTCGTAATTCCTCAGCATCTCCAGGATCGGCTCGTCGACCGGGATCGCGTGCCCATCGAAGGCGAACAGCATCACGTACGCCTCCGTGTACGCGTTGATCCCCGGCAATTCCCGCAAAAATTGCCTTGTCTCGCGCCGGCTCACGTTCTTGAGCCGGTCCAAGCTCAGCGTGTGCTCCCGCTCGAAGATGTCGTTGAGCGACTGCGTGATCATCGCCACGCGCTGTTCGATCAGCGGGTACTTCTGCCCGAGCAGTTCCTGAATTTCCAGGTCGGTGGCGACGCGCAGCTCGTTGAGACCCACGAATTCCTTGCCGATCGCCTTCATCGCATCGTCGGCGCGCGAATCAGAGACATCGTAGCTCATCGCCCCCCGCACCAGGGCGTCGAGGGGCTCCAGGGTCTGCCGCTCCGGCGGCGCGGGCTCACGCCCCAGCCGCTTGGTCAGTTGCTTCAATTCATCCGCGTGTTTGCTTGCGTTCTTCATAGTGGTCATTCTGTGGCTGCCGGCCCCGACTGCCCGGCACGTTTCCGGTCCAGCTCCGCGTTTTCTTCCGAGACTTTCCGCAGAAGCTCCAGGACCTGCATTTCTTTCTTCAGATTCTCGTCAATATGAAATTTCAAAAACGGCGCGACCCGCAGGGACAGCGCCTTGGTCAGCTTGCTCCGCATCATTCCCGCCGAATGCCGCAGGGCATTGAGCGCCGCCTCCTGCTGGCCCGGCGATCCCATCGACGTCATGAACACGTCCGCCACCGACAGATCGGGGCTCACCTTCACGCGCGTGATGCTCGGAAACCCGCTCAGCCGCGGGTCGTTCAGCTCGCGCACGATGATCATCGCCAGTTCCTGCTGGATCGCGCTGGCCACTCGTTCGGTTCGACGGGACACGACGCTTTCCCTTCCTTCACAACACCTCGAACTCACAACATCTCGATCTGGTAATCAATCAGCGATACCTGCGGCACCATTCGCACGAAATCGACCAACTTGCTGAGCGCTCCTTCGACGTAACCTTTTTCGTTGCCCACCATCGCGATGCCCAAAATGCTTCGCCGGTGCTCGTCCAAAGCGCCCACTTCGGCGATGGAGACGTTGTGTCCGTGCGCGATCCGGTCCTTGATGCTCTTGATCACGCGGCGCTTGTCCTTGAGGGACATCGCGTCGGTGACCGACAATTCGAGTTGGAGCACGCCGATCGTCAAGGGGAACGGTGTTGTGCGCGGCCCTGGTCGTGACCATTGTTCGTCAAGCCATCCAAGGCCGCCTTGACCAACGCCCCGAAGAGCGAATTGTCACCATCGCACGCCGGGGCCGGACTATCAAAGTTAACGCTTCCACGAGCGTTGTACGCATTGCGGTAAAACGAATCGCCGCAACCCATGGCTCCCAGGCCAACTGTCACGATCATCGCCATCCCGATCATTCGGCCCAGCATGAGGCCTCCCACGCGCCGCGTAAGCTCTGTTTAGAGCGTTCGCTGGAATGTTTCCCGGATATACGCCTCGAAGATGTCGCCCACTTTGATGTCGTCGTAACCGGCCAGCTTGATGCCGCACTCGAAGCCGGCTTTGACTTCCTTGACATCGTCTTTGACCCGCTTGAGCGATTCCATGGAGAGATCTTCCGTGACTACCACCCCATCGCGGGTCAGGCGGATCTTGCTGCCGCGCTGAATATGCCCATCGGTGACGTAACATCCGGCGACATTGCC
>CAZCKE010000280.1:0-5971 GCA_964499005.1 uncultured Tepidisphaeraceae bacterium | reverse complement strand
AGGAACGCCGACGACCGCCGGGCAGACGACGACCGCTCTTGCGGACACGTCGAATCTGGGCAGCCCTTATAGCTTCTTCTTCGCTGATTTGAATGCCAACGTTGCGGGAGTCGATACGCTTTATGTTGCCGATGACGGGGCGACTACCGGCTCGACCGTGGGTGGAATTCAAAAGTACTCGTTGGTCAATGGAACTTGGGTACTGAACAACATCGTCGGCAGCAATACAAACGCATTCAGAGGTCTAACAGGCACGGTTTCTGGCAATACGGTTCAACTATTTGCCACAACGGGCGACGGAGCCGCGGGGACCGGGACGATATTCTCCCTGACGGATACCAGCGGTTACAATGTCAACGATAATGCGTCGGTCAATACCCTTGTAAGTGCACCGGCCGGCACAAACTTCCGCGGCATCGGCATTGTTCCCGCCGCTGTGTCAGCCGGCCATTCCGCAACCATCGCCTTGACCTCGTCAAGCCCAACGGGTTCGGAGTTCATCGGGACTGAAAATCCCAGTGGCCCCAACGACGTCAATCCTTCGGGTTCGCCCCCCAGCGTCTCGGCGGGATTCCTGAACAACATCACCAATGGCTTGGGCGGCAAGGGGTTCGTCACCATCGCCTCGATCGGCGGCGCCAGCGCCTTGGAATTGATCGGGATTTCAATCACCGTGCAGGATACCGCCAATGGCACCGCACACGTTCTGACGGCATCCAACGACTCCGCCACGCTGCAGGACATCATCAATGATCTGAATGCCGCTGGGGCGATCACCAATGTCGACGGCGGCACTTCGACGGCTTACATCTTCGGCGGAGCAGCCGCCGCCGCGGCGGGATACGCGGATGCCGAAGGCGTGCTTGCCAACGGAGAAGCCGCTAACGGCGGACAGCTGTTCAGCATCCTGATCGCCACGGCCGATCCGCAGGATATGTCGGTTGATTTCTCAAATGAAGTGGGCAATCTCGACGGAATCAGCAGCCTGAATCTCACCGATATCGGCGTAGTGCCGGAGCCGACCAGCATGGTGGGTCTGCTGGCCATCGGCGGCACAGCCCTGTTGGGCAGGCGGCGGCGTCGCGGTGCAGCCCATTGAAGATTGATTCGGGAAGTGGATTGTCTCGTGGGCGTCGGATTGTACCGTATCTGTGTGCAATCCGACGCCAAGCTGGAGGGGAGTAAGCCCTTGAAATCACCGATGTGGCAATAATCTGCCGATGCCAGCGCTAGATCGAGCGTGGGCATATTCCCTACCTGTTTTAACAAGCATTTAACCTCACGCGAATGTTATGGATATTCTTATGCAATACCTTACGGAGGTGTTGTCCATGGACTTCCGCATCGTGCGGGGTGAATGACAATTCAATTTGATCGCAAAGTGTGTCCCAATCATTGGGCAAAGGGAGGGCTATGCGGGATCACAAGAAAAATCGCGCCATTATTCTGGCAGCAGGGGCAATTGGATCAGTCGCGTTTGTACCATCGGCGTCGAAAGCCGGAACCATCACGGCTTGGACATTCGAGAACGATGCCATAGCGACCAACAACAACCCGGCGCCCTCCACGGGCACCGGCACCGCCAGTTCTCTTGGCATGACCAATTCGTTTAATGGCACCACCAGCACTACCACAGACGACGTTTTGGCTGGCGTGTCTGGAGACACAGGCCCCAACGGTATTGCCGATACAACCCAGATTTGGCGAGTTCGCGGGCAGACCCCGGGAAATGGATGGTCGTCGCAAGCAGCAATTGCCACACAAGGGGCCGAATTCGCCGCTAGCACCGCCGGGTTTAACTCGATTAATGTCAGCTTCGATTGGTATGCGACCAATCGCGGTGAGGGGAAAATGCAGCTCCAATACACCACCAATGGCACCACTTGGAACAATGTTGCCATTACAATCCCTGGAGCTGACACCGGCCTCACCAATCAGACCAACACCACCTCCGTCAATACGGTGAACGGAGCGTACGTCGATATAACCCCTGTAACTACCGGAGGGAACGATTGGTTCTCCAATTTGACCGCAACTATTTCCGATCCGAACGCGGCTAATGATTCGAATTTCGCTATCAGAATGGTGAACGCTTCGACAGGCGCCGACAATGTGGACACCGAGGGAACTGCCTTAAATAACACCTCCGGCAATTGGCGCTTCGACAACATCGCTATCAGCGGAAGCGCTATCGTTGCTTCTCATTCTGCGTCGATCGCCTTCGGCGCTTCGGGCACGGGTACCGAACTGCAAGGTACCGAGCATCCAGGCGGTCCCAATGACGTTAATCCGTCAGGAACCTCACCCGGCGTGTCTCCTGGCTTCTTAAACGCCATCTCCAATGGTGCCGGTGGAAAGGGCTTCGTCAGCATCGCGTCCATCGGTGGAGCCAGTGCCTTGGAGCTCATTGGGCTTTCCATCACCGTGCAAGATACGGCCAACGGCACCGCGCACGTCCTCACGGGATCGAACGATTCCGCGACGTTGCAGGACATCATCAATGATCTGAACGCGGCTGGCGCGATCACCAACGCCGATGGCGGGACTTCAACGGCTTACATCTTCGGCGGAGCGGCCGCGGCCGCCGCGGGCTACGGAAGCGCGGAAAGCGTTCTTGCCTCGGGAGAGTCCACCGATGGCGGGAATACGTTCAGCATCCTGATCGCGACTTCCGATCCCCAGGATATGTCGCTCAATTTCTCCAATGAGATCGGCAACCTTGACGGTATTACCAGCCTGAATCTCACCGACATCGGCGTGGTGCCGGAGCCGACAAGCATGGTCGGTCTCGTGGCCATCGGTGCAGCAGCCCTCTTGGGTCGCCGTCGGCAACGCAACGTCTGAATGAATTGCCGAAAAGCGGATCATTTAATACCCAGCTCGTCTAAGACGCGCTGGGTATTGTTAATGACTGAGTGAGTCATAGCGACCAGACAGCCGGACAATGCTCTCTCTCAACGCTTTGGAAAACGACCCTTTGAAGGTTTTTAATGCCATGATGGTTTCCCAGACCTCTTCTAGGGCCGTAATGCTCGCTATTACCAGCCTTTCCCTGTTGCGCCGCCACGTCGCCTGAATATTTCCAGTTCCATATTCCCTTTTCTCCGCAACCGGCCTGTATCACCGCGTCCTACCTTCCAATGACTTTGGAAGGAGACGCTATGAACAAAGCCGGGGAATTCGCTATAAAGATTGTTGCCTTCTGTGCCGCGGCGATGCCCGCGTTGGCGCACGCTCAATATTTGCAGACACCGCAAAATTCCTATCCCCAGCCGTATTCCTATCCGCAATCGCCTTATGTGTATCAGCCGCCTCGGTATTCCTATCAGCTGCCGCAATATTCCTACACGCAACAACAATCCTGGAGTGTTGTGGGAATCCCCTCGGACAAGATGGATGCCGTCGCCGCTGAGCAGCGCAGCATGCACTGGTGCTGGGCCGCCGCCATTCAGATGGCGCTGAGCACCTCGGGGGTTTCGGTGACGCAGGAACAGATCGTTCGCCAATCCTACGGCACGGATAATTTCGGCAACCTGCCCGACTGGGGCGCCAACTTTGACGTGATCACGTCCAACCTTACCGGTTGGGTGGTCGATCAGAACAGCAAATCATTCCGCGTCAATTGCACGCGAGGCGTTGGAGCGCCGCCACCTTCGGTTCTGGTTTCCGCGCTGCACGATGGCCATGCCGTCATTCTCGCTTACATCACCCCTGAAGGAGGCGCTCACGCGGTGGTCTGCACCGCGGCGATGTATACGCAAACGTCGTTTGGCCCGTACATCGGCGGCCTGGTGGTGCGCGATCCCTGGCCGCGTGCGGATTGGGATCAGACGCATGGACGCATCACTTATCCGGCCGCCGCTTTGGCGCCCCGAATCACAGGGTACTGGATTGTCGACGCGCAGGCCGTCACTTCGCCGAGCGCGCCAAACAACGTGCAACCCAACATACAGCCCAGTGCCGCGCCTCAACTCGATTAGCTTCCCTTCCGCCGGGCTTGCCGCTGTCGTAAAGCGGCAAGCCCCTATTCATTGAATTCCACTTCTCGCACATACACCAAATCATCGAGCGATTGCCCGACGGCTCCTTTGTCTCGTTTGTGCAGCACAAAAAGCCGCTGCCCGCCGGGTGTCTGCACATAAATCGGCGCCGCCAGCGAGCCGGTGAGCGTCCGGCCGTCTTGCAGCGTGATGGTGTACTGGGTTTCGCGAGCGGGATAGGTTTTGCCGCTGTATTCCTTCTGATCGCTGCCGCTGGCTTTGAATTTCCACTCCCGTTCCTGCCGTTCCCAGAGGACCACCGCCTTCATTGATTTGACAGTCGAAAGCGGCACATCGAAATAGTCTTTTTTCTCCTCGTCGAAAACGCGAAATGGCTGCTCGGGCGTCGTCGATAACGGTCCGGAATACTTTTCACCATTGCTCAGGACCAGCGTTCCCGGTTTGGACGGGTTGTCCCCGGGTTGGGTGAAGACCGAAGGCAATGTTGATGGCTCGGTTGTCGACGAGCGCGTCGTGGTCGAACGCGTAAAAATCCAATCCATCGTCGGATCGTTCACCGGAGACGGTTGCGTCGCGATGTCCCCAAGGGCCACTGCGATCCCGGCCAGGCTTCCTGCCAGAATCGATAAGCGTCTGATCCACCGCCGCATTGGCGTATAGTATATCCCCATGCCCCCTGACGCATTGCCCAAGCTTTCGCCCATTCCAAGCGGTCCATGGGCCGTCGGCGTGAGCGGCGGGGCGGACAGCGTCGCGCTGCTCCAGCTCTTGCGCCTCCTGCCTCATCGGGTCCTTCACATCGTGCATCTCAATCACCAGGCCCGCGGCGCACAAAGCGATGCCGACGCGGATTTCGTCGCCGAACTGGCGTCCCAATGTTCTTTGCCCTGCACCATTGCCCGGCTTCATGACATCGAGTCGTCAATGGAACCGCTCCCCGCCAATCGCTCGGCGCGGTATCGTGCCGTTCGGCTGGAATTGTTTCGACGGGTGGCCATCGAGCGAAATCTTCGGGGCGTTCTGCTGGCCCATCATGCCGACGATCAGGCGGAAACAGTCGCGCTTCGCCTGCTGCGCGGATCGGGTCCGATGGGTCTTGGCGCTATGGCGCCCCGTCAGAAAATTCGCGGCCTAACGATTCTCCGGCCGTTGCTGGGCGTGCGACGTTCGGAATTGCGCCAATGGCTCGCCTCTCGAGGCCAATCCTGGCGCGAGGATTCGAGCAACCAGTCCGATCAATATGCCCGCAACCGCATCCGAAAATGGCTGGGCGAGCATCAGCAATGGGTCCAGCCCCTGCTCGATTTGGCCGTCGCTGCCCAATGCTGGCGGCGATGGATTCGATCGACCGCGCCCACTTTACCTTCGACGTTTTTCGCCGGGTCTATGGCGGAACTGCCTCGAATGCTGGCACGCGAATCGGCCCGGCGATGGCTCATGCAAGCCGGCATTCCGCCGGATCAACTGAATCCCGATCAGTTGGATCGCCTGGTTGCCATGGCGAGCGATGCCGCGACGCCGCCGCGCCGGAGCTTTCCCGCTCGCATTCAAGTCCGCCGCCGCGCCGGGCGAATCTGGGCTGAACTGGACGCCCCGAGCCCCACCTCATGATTTTTTTGTCACCGCTTGTGCCTTTTGCATCCTTTGTGTGGCATGAACGATCCGATTGTTTCTGGGCATCGATGGCTGAAGAGCGTAAGCACGTTTGAAGTATTCAATCGCCTTTTGCCAATCCTCGGCTTTTTCTTCCGCCAGCCCCATGGAATCCCAGCTATTGGGATCGTCCGGGGCCAGTTGCGTCGCCGTCTCGAATTGAGACAGGGCTTCATTCAAATCCACGTGCCCCTCCTCCAGATAATATTCACCGTCGAGCAAGCGGATTTTCACGGACCGGGGCTGCTCCTGGACGCCATAGGCGTAAAAGCCTTGCCGGCTATTCCAGTGGCGGACATAAGTTAAAGTCCTTAAAA
>CAZCKE010000279.1:0-5977 GCA_964499005.1 uncultured Tepidisphaeraceae bacterium | reverse complement strand
GGGGGTGTGCTCGTAAATCTTAGCCAAAGGAACGGCAGATTCCGGCGTCTGGTCGTTTCCTCCGCCATGTCGATATGGCCGGCGGCGCGGTCAGGCAGAGGGCTACAAACCAGCACGGCATCGAGGTCACGCAATAATACAAATCCGAACCTCCGAGGCTCGATTCCGAGAGCCAACCAAAACCCATCCATGTCGATTGGACAGCATAATCACCTGAAAAAGCCTGCGGGCGCATACAAGAAAAGTAGCAGTCCAGTTTCCCATCCCCACCGCGGCCGAAGAGATCGTATGCGAGCACAATCCGGCCCGATGTGCTCGACGCTTGAAATGTATAAACCGCTGATTCATGTGAAGGCCGACAATACATTGCCGCCTTGAATGCGCACCACGGACTCATGATCCATGAAATGAGCGTGATGACGCATAGCGCTAACGAGGCTCCACGTCCCCACTTGAAGAGAATCCGTTTCACGTCCGCGTCCATCGGTTAGAGATTGCAACGGATCGGTCGCCGCCGACTCAAGTTGTTTGCCGCTCGATGTGATTATGTCGGATTCTTGTAATGCGTAGTCTTATCTGGCTTGCCCATATGCCCCGATTGCGCATCCACGCACAGCCCCCACAAAATACTCGCCACGATCCCGCAGATCGCCTCGTCATAAAATCCCTGCACTCCGCTGGCCGCCACGATGATACCCTCGTGCTCCGCGCTGCCGCCCCAGATCGTGTCCCCGACTTGCAGTGCATGTGCCCGTCGCGCCTGCACCTCCGCCGAGGGCCGGCCTGTTCGGAAATGAATCTGCGCCTTGCTCCGCGCGATCTCCGTGCAGATGGCCAATAGCTGCTTTTCAGTTTCGACATCCGGCCCCACGTTCTGCTCGTAAACGATGCTTCCATCGATTCCCAGGATGACGATGTGCACCGCTTTCTTATTGGTCACGCTTTGCATCAGCGCGAAAATTGATGGCTCCGCCAGTTCGATTGCTCGCTGCGCCCTGGCCTTGGTCAAGTAAACCGCCTCCGCCATATCAGTCTCCTTTCATCAGATTTTGAATGATTGCTCCGGGCACTTTCAGCACCGTTCCATGCCGGCTCCCGTGGGGAAACGAAATCTTGTCGGAGATATCTTCCCAGTGAATCCAGTCCTTGCTTCGCACCGCTCCATATCGTCCGGCCTTGTAACTGTCGAAATAAACAATCACGTCATCGCCGATCCGGATCGCCGTCGGCCCTTCCACCCACGGCTTGGTAAACGGCAGGGAAATATCCGTGTACGGCCCATACAGATTGCCGTTGGTCGCGTAACGCAATTGCTTCTGCGGCGGATCGAGCCTCTCGTCTTTTACGATCAGATGAAACTTGCCGCCGTCCAGCAGGATCGTCGCATCAATGGAATTAAACCCTCCATCAAAAAACAACCGCGTCGGCGTGAACGACTCGAAATCCTTCGTTGTCGTGCAATAAATCCGGTGGTTATTGCCATCCTCTGAAGTCTGTCCCGCATCGGGAAAACGGCCCGGGATCGTCGTGGCCCAGAAAATCAAAAATTGCTCCCGCGCCGGATCATATTGCAACTCCGGCGCCCAGCAATTCCGCGCCGTTGGCTCATCCTTCATGACCGGGATCGCTTTTTGTTCCGACCAGTGAATCAGGTCTTTCGACCACGCATAGCCAATCGTGCGATCGTACCAGCTCGTCGTCCAGACCATGTGAAACGTGCCATCCGGCATCATCAGGATGCACGGATCGCGCATCAGCTTTTCTTTGCCGACCTGGGGCCGCAAATAAGTTTTGTCGTGGTTCAACGCTTTCCAGGCGAGTCCGTCCGAGCTCCAGGCCAGATGCAATCCATCCTGCCCATTATCCCGAAAAGATGAGAAGAGGTACCCAAACTCGCCAGTACCCCTTGCCGGCAGCTCGTCCGCGCGGGCACCCCATGCCGGCAGTACGATCAAAACAATGACCAGCGGAAAAAAATGCTTCCAACTCACGACTGCCGCCGTGCGCTTTTGGGCGTCAGGACTTCGAGTTTGATCCGGTTCCATCCCCACGCGTGACCGATTGCCATGGAAAGCATTTCAAATGACGCCGCACGGAATCGCCTCTATTCAATGGATCCATCTCATGTCGCCAAAGTTCGGAATGATGGAATAATCCCCACCAAACAACCGAAACCCGGCCGGCCAATAAACAAACACCGCCTGGCCCAGCATGAATTGCTCGGGCACGCGGCCGGAATCCGTCTTGTCCTTGAAAAGCCCTTCATGGGGTAGGTCGATCGGCACACTCCAATAGCGGCCATCTTCGCTGATCGCGGAATTGTCCCCCATCACGAAATATTCTTGATCGTTCAGATCCATCGGATGGTCGGGGCTCCCCCAGGTGAGCGGATCGGCAGAAGGAGAATTGGATTTGCGATTCGTGTAGTACACATCGCGCCACAACCCGATGTGATCCAGCGTGCAGGTTTGTTTTTCTGCTTCGATGAATGCCTGGCCTTGTTGCCCAAGCCGATGTGAGTGCCATTGGCCGATGAGCCACGCGACATTGGGCGCATAATCCGCCGGCGTGCTCTGGATCGCCGTGTTCCCATTGATGCGGAGCGTCACCTGGTAATCGACGTTGGCGAACTCAATGAACATCGGATCGCCGGGACGAACACCCAACTGCGACAATAGCACCGTTTTTCCGATTTGCACGGGGTCCTGGGAATCGATCTGATGCAGTAGCGTCACCGAATCATGGTCGATTTTGGCCGTGAACAGATGATTGACACTTTCAGATCGCGACAGCTTCAGCCGAAGCGGTCCGTCCCCGGCAGTTCGATGATAATAAACCGCCAGTTTCATATCCGACACCGGGTTGGCATTTTCATCGTCCGGCGATCCCGATGCGCTGGGCCGGCGCATCAATGACGGGCTTGCATCATAAACCAGGTAGTCCGTCAGCGTGTGCGACGTGCTGTTGGCATTGGGATTGAATTTTAGCGCCCCTGCTCCCTGCTCATTGTTGAAATGGAATGTCCGGCCATCGCCGAGCGACGGCTTGGTATCCCATCCCTGCCCGTCCGATGCCTGCCAGGGTTGTTGCCATTCAGGGAGACCCTGCCTGAGCAGGCCCTGAGGATGAAAATCATTGTCATAAACGATTCGCCACATCGCTTCCTGCACGTTCCACGGCTTGGTCTGGATTTGCCAGCGGGGATCCTCGCGGGTTGAGACATAAACGTCCCCGTCCAGAACCATCACCTTTTCATTCGGCTTTCCCACCAGCCGCTTGATGTAATTCTGCTGATAGTTGTAGGTAGCCGGGTTGTCCGGGCTCTTAAATACCACCACGTCCCATCGCTGTGGGGGGTGCAGGAGGTAAATGTATTTCAGAACCAGGATTCGATCGCCGTATTGAACCGGATAGGGGGTCTGATCGGATCGCTCGGCCAGTGGCGTAACTTGATAGCCGCAGTTGGGACAATAAATGTCTGTCGGCGGAACGCCTTTGGAGTCGATCACCGGGTCATCAGTTCCTTTGTCTTTCGGTGACGTGTAGTTGACGTCAAATTCATACCCGCAATCCGGGCATCGAAATCGCATGTGCGCCCCCAGCAGCGTGGGTGCCATGGAACCGGTTGGTATTACAAATGCTTCAACGACAAACGCGCGGAACATGAACGCGAGAATGAACGCCACCAGGATCGACTCGATCGTCTCTTTGATATTGGTTTTATTCTCGTCTTGATCGGTCTGGGATGGGGGCTTGGACTCTTCGGTCTGTCCCGAAACAGGGGCAATTTTCGCGGAAGATGGTCGGCTTCGCTCCGTAGTCCCCATGGGTTCACTCATGGCCTAAATACTATGCGATCAAAAACCGCGGGGAAAGGCCTGAAGCGGATCTCTTGGCGATAAGCGCAAGGCAGCCCTCTTCTAGGAGGCTGATTTCATGGCACGGGAATAAGGCCTACGACATGGAAATGCAATTAGCGAGTGGCGGGCAAGCCGACGGTTGGCGGAGCGCTGACGGTCACCGTGTTGAACTGAGTCCGGAGATAGTCGGAAATTTGACGCGCCACAGGATCGCCCGAAGAGGTATCGCCATCATCCACAACGACACAATAGATCCCGCCGTCGCGCACAAAGCTGGACAAGTGGCGAGTTCCGTCATTGGCATTCATTTGCTGAACCCTGCCTTGACGAGGCAGATCATACAGACGCATCGTATAGATTGAGAGTGTTTTGGATCCGTCCCGATAAAGAACCTGGGCTGCATCGGAACCGGCCACTTCATTTAGCCATCCATGCACAAAGTGCCACGAACCCATCGGACTCGCAATCACGGGGATGCACATCTGCTGGGAAAGAGTTCTTCCAACGAAGTGAATGTCGGAACTATCAATTCCCTTGGGAATATTGGAACCAGGATATTCGCAGACTAAGTCGTGCTGATACCAAAAGCTGTTAAGCAGGGTAGAACGGATTCGGGCCGCCAAACCGCTATCTTGGGACGCTTGGGCGTTGGTCATCCAATTGCTCGTGCCAACGGCGATCAATGCCATGGCGGCCATCGCCAAGCCAATTAAGCCGCCTTTGCCCCATCCATGGAATTCGATATGTTGTTTCCGGCGAGCCTGAGCGGCGGTACGAGCGGATGCCGCCATTGCGAACATCCCCTCGATACGCGAGCGAAGGGCTGCTGGGGCCGTTTCTTCGCCCCATATGCGGTGTACCGCAGCCTTCAAACCAGGATCGTCAAAACGTTCTGTCATGACTGTTCCTACATCTACGAAAGGCAAGCGTTCGAGCCAGAACGCCACCCACAATAGCAAACTGACAGTCTAACTCATCTATTCCCGAATTAAACCTTCTTTTAATGCAAAATTGCGCAATTGGTTCGACAACCTTTGCCGGGCTCGGTGGAGCCTGCTCATCACCGTCCCAATAGGGATTTTCAGTGCGTCGGAAATCTCCTTGTACGAGAAATCTTCAACGGCCCATAATAACATGACCTCCTGGTACTCCGGCGGCAAGCTTTCTAAAGCCGCAGCCAATTGCTCATCCATTGAGTCAAAAAGGCCATCTTCGGCAGGGGGGAGCGGCGGGTGCTCGTCCATGGTCCCGGCCAACTGCTGATCGTTCACAGCATAGGGCTGGCGGCGTTCTCGTTCACTACGGCTTATGTGAAGATTATGTAAAATCTGCAATAACCAGGGGCGAATGCCGAATTGCTCGAGTTGGAACCCATCCGCAGCGCGAAGAGCCCGAAGATAGGTTTCCTGGACCAAATCCTCAGCCGAACCCGCGTCTCCCGTCAATCGTCTGGCCACCCGAAATAGGGTGTCCAACTGCTCCAGCGCCAAGCGCTCGAACTCTTCACGGGAAGGTTTCATATCCGCCGTTGAATGGGCTCAGGCGCGGTGTCAGTTTGTCACGGTATGTCCAGACCATCACCGTTGCGCCGACAAGTGCCGCCGCAATCATTAACAACCGACATCGAGCTTAATACATTTCGAAAGCGCATGATTCTTGCAAGCCCGCCGCTAGGACTGCGTTTACTCCATTCGGACCGCCAATGGCCTACGAACACCATCGGTCACTATATTCTTTGATTTTACGCTATTTGCGCCATCTTTGCAGGTTAAATCATCGAAAATGTGTGCCATTAGGCTTCAATCGGGACAGATAAAATTCCTCTCTTCCCACCCCATTTTGAAGGGCGATGTGAAGTGAAATGGTCCTCCAATGGGTCGGCAATTGTCACATACGTAATCGCCGGATGCCGATGATGTGAAATGCCGCCTTTACTCTTTTGCGATAATCACACGTTTTTTATTGGCGTCTGACTAGGACGAGGTAATGAGATCGATTGTCAATTACGGCGATAGGGCACGGATGCGCGGCACGCCGTCTTTCATCGTGTTAGACCAGACCCCTGGCAGCGTTCGCTTTTCCACCCAAACTCAGGACCGGTTGCGTCCCTGACGCAT
>CAZCKE010000278.1:0-5991 GCA_964499005.1 uncultured Tepidisphaeraceae bacterium | reverse complement strand
TCCCGGCGCACAGCAGCGGCGCGGCTCCGGCAAGGCTGAGATTGGAAGGGACGCGCAGCACAAAACGCTCGTTGACGACGATGCTGTCGGAGTAACCTCCGTAGGTGACGCCTCCGAGTTGCTTGTCGGGGAAGTTGTAGGTGAGGGTCAGGTTGGGACAGAACTGCTCAAGGCCGGCCCGACACTCCGGGCAGGTGCCGTCCGAATCGACCATGCAGCCGACCGCGGCGAGGTCGCCCGCCTTGAACTTTCTGACGGCGGAGCCGACTTTGGTCACTCGGCCAACGATCTCGTGGCCCGGAACGCAGGGGTAGACGGTCGGCATGACACCGCTCCATTCATTGCGGACCTGGTGCAGATCGGAGTGGCAGATGCCACAGAACAGGATTTCGATCTGCACGTCGCGTTCCGTCGGATCGCGCCGCTGGATCTTGGCGGACGCCAGTGGCGATGTTGCATTCTTCGCAGAGTAAGCTTTAGCGTTGTACATAGTTTGATGCTCCTATCGGTTTGCCTTTGAGGCTTGGTACTGTTCGTCGGTAACCTTTTCCAGCCAGTCGACGACCTTGCCGTCGAGCCTTTCCTGAATGGCGATGTGCGTCATCGCGGTTGCGGCGGTCGCCCCATGCCAATGCTTCTCACCGGGAGAAAACCAGATCACATCGCCCGGCCGGATTTCCTCCACTGGCCCGCCCGATCGCTGCGCCCAGCCGCAGCCAGCCGTGACGATCAAGGTCTGACCCAACGGATGCGTGTGCCATGCGGTTCGGGCGCCCGGCTCAAATGTGACGCTGGCGCCAACTCCGCGCGCCGGATCGGCTGCTTCAAACAGTGGATCGATCCGAACCGTGCCCGTAAACCAATCTGCCGGTCCCTTGCCGGAGGGCCGTGAACCGTTTCGTTTGATTTCCATTTGCTTTTTCCTTCCCTCTGACGGCCCTTTTGTAGCAACGCCTGCCAGGTTCCGTCAGTGGTAAAACGACACGAGCATCCAACAGGCGCTTGTATCAGAGTCCAAGCCGGCCGCCATAATTCATATTCCATCTTACTTCCCAAGCCACTTTAGGCAGGTGCTTGGAGTATGCGGTATGACGATCCTAGAAAATGCTTGTATAATTCTCCAAAACAAGCTGGAATGCGGCGCATTGACCGGGGAAGGTGTTTACCATGCCCAAGATGAATGAGACGAGCCAGCGACAGACCCGCCGCATACAGGCTGATCAGGAGGAGCTCGCCGAGCGCCTCGCGCGGGCTCTGCCGCGTGACGGGACAGTGGAGCCGCGTCCGGGTGTGCACTTTCGCCGCCACTCCAATCCGACTCAGCGCGTTTATGCCTGCTCCCAGCCCTCGTTCTGCGTCATCGCGCAGGGGAGCAAAGACATCCTGCTGGGTGAAGACAAATTCCGATACGACACCGCGCACTACCTCATCAGCACGATCGAGCTGCCGCTGATCGCCGAAGTGGTCGAAGCCTCGCCGCGGCGGCCTTACCTGAGTTTCCGGCTCGTACTCGATCCCTCGGTCGTCACTGCTGTCATGGTGGAGTCGGGACTCACGCAGCCGCGCGGCAATGGCGGCGACGTCAGGGCAATCAACGTTAGCCCGCTTGACGCCAACCTGCTCGACGCGACGCTGCGGCTGGTGCGGCTGATGGATTCACCCAGCGAGTACCACTCGCTCGCGCCGCTGGTCGTCCGCGAAATCGTCTATCGCCTGCTGACCGGCGCGCAGGCCGGCCGAATGCGCCATCTCGCGACCTTCGGCGGCCACGCCCACCGAATGGTTCGCGCCGTCGAGCGGCTACGCGAAGACTTCGACAAGCCGCTGCGAATCGAGGCTATCGCGCGCGAACTCGGCATGAGCGTCTCGGGCTTTCATGCCCACTTCAAATCCGTGACGGCCATGAGTCCGTTGCAGTTCCAGAAGCAGTTGCGGCTTCAAGAGGCCCGGCGGCTGATGCTCAGCGAGAATTTCGACGCGGCTCAGGCCGGCTACCGCGTCGGTTATGACGACGCCTCTCACTTCAGCCGCGAATATAAGCGGCATTTCGGCGAGCCGCCGATGCGGGATGTCGAACAACTGCGAGAATTGGCCGGCGCCAGCGCCGCTGTATAACGGCGGAAACGCTCGCTTTTTCAGACGCTAACGAGGCGTTTGACATCCTTGCCAGTGCCTCTGATACACTTGTGGAATGAGCATCGCGCCGGCCAATCCGCTTCACTCCATTCACCAGCAGGCGGATGCCGAATTTCAAAACTACGGCGACACCGAAATTGTCTGCACGTTCGGCGAGCCCCAGGCCGAATACGCCGCTATCCGCAAAGGATGCGGCCTGATCGATCTGCCTCAGCGCGGCATTTTGCGGATCGAAGGCAAAGATCGGCTCGACTTCCTCAATCGATTTTTGACCAACGAACTCATTGGCAAGGAAACCAAAAAGCCGCTCCCCGCCGGAGAGGGCGTCTACGCATTTCTATTGAACAACAAGGGACGCATTGTCGCGGACATGAACCTGCTGGAGCGCGGCGATCATACCCTGCTCGAAAGCGACGCAAGGAATATCGGAGAAATCCACTCCGCCCTGGGCAAGTATGTTTTTTCAGAACAAGTGACTTTCAAATCTCAGGCCGGCCAGTCACATGAAATAGCGCTGCACGGGCCGCGGGCGCGGGAAATGCTTAAACAGTTGGGCATCGACGTATCGCTCCCGCGAGCGCTTCAATCGATGGAGGCGGAACTGGCCACGGCGCGAGTCTTGATCTGGCGAGACGATCCGGCAGGCGTGCCGGGGTTTCATCTCATCGTACCCGGCGAGGCGGCACGGGAAATCTGGATGCACATCGTGGCTCGGTTTTCATCCCCCGACCCCGCGGCGGAGCAAAATGCCAAGCGGCAGGTCTGGCCCGTCGGCTGGGCCGCATTCAATTCCACCCGCATCGAAGCCGGACGAGCCCTGTTCGGCATCGACTTTGACGGCACCGTCCTGCCGGCCGAAACCGGCCAACTCGCCCGGGCCGTCAGCTTCACCAAGGGATGCTATCTGGGCCAGGAAATCGTCGCCCGCATGCACGCCCGAGCGCAGGTCGCCCGCCAAATCGTGGGGATTCGGATGAACGACGACGCCTTGCCGATCGCCGCCGCGCCCGTTTACGACCAGGGGCAAAATCAAATCGGCGCCGTCACCAGCAGCACCATGTCGCCGGTCCTGTCCAATTCCGCCATCGCCCTGGCGATGGTAAAACACTCGTTCGCCGCCGCGGGCACAACCGTGCGTATCGCGGCCGAGGGCGCGGTCAGGCCGGGGGTCGTCGCGGAACTCCCCTTTCTTCCAACTGCCTCCAACAGCGAAAGTAAAAATGATTGATTCACCTTATCTCGTCGAGCCGGGCAAAAAGATCCATTTGTCGAAATGGGCAACCGATGACACCGGCTCGCTTCATGATAAAAAAGAGGCCAAGCCCCTGATCAAGAAAAACCTCAAGAAGCTCGTCGAATTGCAGGACTTGCTCTACGCATCGGCCAGGCATTCCCTGTTGATCGTCCTTCAGGCGATGGATGCCGGCGGCAAAGACGGCGCGATTGACCACGTCTTCAGCGGCGTGAATCCGCAGGGCTGCTTTGTCACCAGCTTCAAACAGCCCAGCCATTTGGAACTATCCCATGATTACCTGTGGCGCTACCACCTGGCCTGCCCGCAACGGGGAATGATCGGGATTTTCAATCGCTCGCATTACGAAAGCGTCCTCGTCGAGCGCGTGCACAAAATCGCCCCCAAAGAGGTCTGGTCCAAACGGTACGACCAGATCAACGATTTCGAGCGCATGCTCGCCGCCGAAAATACCGTGATCTTGAAATTCTTCCTGCACATCTCCAAAAGCGAGCAGAAACGCCGCCTGGAAGCGCGACTGGAAGACAAAACCAAGAACTGGAAATTTTCCTCGGCCGACCTCGCCGAGCGCAAAAAATGGGATGATTACATGGAAGCCTTCGAGGACGCGATCGGGCGCTGCTCCACGGACGACGCGCCGTGGTTCATCGTGCCGTCGGATCACAAATGGTTTCGCAACTGGGTGCTTTCGGACACGATCGTGCGAACGCTCGCCAAGCTGGATATGAAATATCCCAGGCCCGCGGAGGATTTGTCGGGAATTAAAGTGGACTGAATTGCCGGCGCCAGATGCGCGAAGACTTGATGATGTGGAAATGTGGGAATCGGCCGGTTTCGCGGCTTAAATCGCCGCCTCGGGCGGCCGCCGGAGACGCGAGGTGCGGGAACGCACATTGCGCCAATCCGAGATGTCGGGGGGAACCATTTCTTCCAGGGAATCAACAGACCCGCGGCTGCTCATGCCCAGGGCCGCCATTTCCTGCGCCGTCACAATCGGTTCGTCGGCTTCCTCGTCGCTGGGAACGGCTTGAAGCGAGGGATCGGTCTCATGAGGAATCGCCTGCATCTCCTCGGTCGAGGATTGATCGGTGTTGACGAAAAGAAAATTCCCATCCATGCGCGATGGAATCGAGCCGCTGGCAACGGCGGCGAGAACCTGCTCGATGCCGATTCCCCAAATCTCCGCGGCAATGGTGGGCGCTACCCAAGGCAATCAAATCTCCACTTTAGCTTATGTGGCTCAGACTTTTCCACATCGGCCTGCTCCAAGCTATGCCTGCACTTTCGCCGCGGTGTAGTCCGGTAATACACCGTTGCGCGTCAATTGGGGCAATTTTGTGGCTTATCGAACCTGAGGAGTGGCCCTAACCGCGATATTCGCACGTCGTCGTGCACGTCTCGTGCACGATCACGGACGACATCATCGGCAGCGCGGATTTGAGGCGGTCGTAAATCCACTTCGCCACAACCTCACTCGTCGGATTGGAAAGCCCCTCGATCTCATTGAGATACCGATGATCGAGCTGGTCGACCAACGGCTGGGCGGCGGATTTGATGTCCCCATAATCAATCAGATACCCACGAGCCGGATCGACGTTCCCCTCAACGACAACATCAAATCGAAACGAGTGCCCATGCAGCCGGCGGCACTTATGCCCGGCCGGAAACGTCGGCAGATCGTGCGCCGCTTCAAAGTGAAACGATTTGATAAGACGGACAAACATCGTAACCGAGATTCTAGACGGACCCGCCCTCCGGATGAAGCCCTCCGCCGCAAACTGCCCTCTTCTTGTATTTCACTAACCACCACTCGCTAACCACTGGCCACTCTCCCGTTCCCGCCTATCATCCACAGACTTTATGGACCCCAACACGCTTCTTCTCTGGATCATCGCGTTCTCAAGCTTCAATCTCGTCTGGCGCGGCTTGCGACCTGGAAGCATGATGACAGGTTGGGCCGGCATCGGCCTCATCATCATTCTCTCAACAACCGCGATCTGGTCGTATCATCCGCGCCTCGCGGGATACATCGGAGTCGCCGCCTGGCTCGCGCTGGTCATGATCCCGATGCTGCTAAGACTCCTGACCCGACGATTTACCGCGTCTCAGCAATTTGCCCTCGCCAGCGCTTCCGCGTGGCTCGCCGCCGCCATCCACCCGCTCGATGGCTTCGTCCGCGATGCAAAATTGCTTGGCGCCTTGTCGCAATGGCAGCGGGGAAAAATCGACCGGGCCAGATCCTCCCTCGACCGCCTCGCCGCCCGTCGATCACCGGGCGCAGTCACCGCCCAGTGCTATCGCCTGCGAATCGACGGCCAATGGAACCAAATCGCAGCCTGGCTCTCGACCCTCGACCCTCAGCCTCTTCTCTATCGTGAGCCCCAGCTTTTTCCCATGTACATCCGAAGCCTCGGCGAGATCGGGCAAATCGAGCCGATGCTCGACGAATACCACCGCCTCTTGCCGGCGATGCACACCCCCCAGGGACGACAGCCCCGCCTGATGGCCAAGATGTTTGTGCTCGCCTTCGGCGGCCGCTCCAACGCCGTGCGGCAAACCATTTCCTGGATGCGCCCGCCAATGTCCCGCCGCCAGCAAGGCCT
>CAZCKE010000277.1:0-5992 GCA_964499005.1 uncultured Tepidisphaeraceae bacterium | reverse complement strand
TATTGGTTTGCGGGCGGCTGACCAATTCAGCGGTGGCCGAGTCGTTGCACATGCAGTACAAGCCGCTGAAGGCCAAGAGCGCGTGAAACCGAAGGAAATGCATTATTGCCACAGATGAGACAAGAAGTTTTTTTCCATCTGTGTACCTGTGATTTTCATCCGTGGCAATTTCGATTTTTCACGGCGATGGCTGAGTGGTGGGAGCGCTTTCATCGAGGATGGTGATCGTTTGCAATGCGTGAACCGATCGGGCCGGCATGCCGTCCGTGGGGACAATCAGCTTCATGGGAGCATCGCGCGGGGGAAGGTCTTGGCCGTCGATGTCGAGGGCGACCCAGACGGTGGTTTTGCCGATTGAGGGGGAGATTTCAGCGAGGCTGAAGACCACCGAATATCCGTCGGAGGCGCGGATGACGGCGATCAAGCGCATCAGGCGGTTTTTGGTTTTCGGATCGGCCTTGGGGTCCATCTTCATTTCAGTGTCGACGTCGGCGGCTTTGAGCAGCGCGATCAAAGGCACGCAATTGGAGGTGTGCTTGTCGCCGCGAGAGGAATATTGAACCGGCTTGATCTGATCCGCCAATTCCTTGCGGATGCGCTCGACGGTCCAGTCGCTTGGGGCCGGGACGCTGCCGGAAATCTCCACGGCGCCGCTGGGAGGAGCCGAATGAGCCATGCTGATGCCAATCGCCCAAACAACCAGGAAAAACAGGAGCCCGATATTTTGTCTTTGTGAAGTGGGCATGATTTCGCCTTCGCTTTGGAAGCAATCGACTCTATCATTTGGCAATGGCCGAATCCAATCGCCGGCAGAAACTTCAGGAGATGCTCGCCAAATCGCCGGGGGACACGTTTTTGCTCTATGCCCTTGCGATGGAGCATAAAAAGTCGGGAGAATCCGCCGAGGCTCTGAAGTTGTTCGATCAAGTCATCCAGCACGACTGGGGTTATTGTTACGCCTATCACCAGAAGGGGTTGGTGCTGGAGTCCACGGGAGACATTGAAGCAGCACGGCGTGCGTATCGGGAGGGAATTGATGCGGCCGGGCGCAAGGGCGACATGCATGCCAAGGAGGAGATTGCCGCGGCGCTTTCGATGATCGAGTGATATGGAAATGACGATCATCGAGGTAGCCGGCGAGATCGGCCCGCCATGATGGACTCCCTGCTTCAATTTCTGAATAAGCCGCAGTGGAACCGTCAGCACCGCTGGCGGCATGCGATCTGGCGGAACATGTCGCGCCTGGGGCTGACGGGGATGCACGCCCTGCCGCTCAGCCGGCGCTGGGTGGAGGTTCACCGCCGGCCGATGCCGCTGAAGAATCTCGATCCGGCCCTGGCCGGGTTGAAGATCGCCCAGATTTCCGACCTGCATTTCAGCCCGGTCGTCTGGCAGAAATATCTGATTCAATATTTGCACTGGGTCAACGAATTGGAGCCCCACGTCGTGGTGGTCACGGGGGACCTGATCACCGGCGGATATCGCTATGCGCAGCGGATCGCGACGCTGCTGTCGCATCTGAAGGCGCCGGGAGGAGTCGTCTGCACGTTTGGCAACCATGATTACGGAATGTTCGGCCGGCGCAATGGTGAGGGCAAAAAACTTGCCGATTCGCTTGAAGTCTCCCTCAAAAAGCGCGGGTTGATCGTCCTCCGCAACGAGACGATACAGATCAAAACGCCCGGCGCACAAACCCCCGTGGTCCTGGTGGGATTGGACGATGACTGGACAGGCAGCATCGATCCGCACAAGGCGTTCGCGGGGGTCGATCCGCAATTGCCGATTGTTTGCCTGAATCATAATCCGGCCAATTGCCGCGAGCTGCTGGGATATCCCTGGCAATGGATGCTCAGCGGGCACACGCATGGGCGGCAGCTTGCTACCAGCTCGTTTGGAAAAACGTTTTATCCGCATCGCTATCGGCACTACACGCATGGGTATTACGCGGTGCAGGGGCGGCATCTGTACGTCAACCGGGGGCTCAGCTATGGGCAGCGAATTCATCACTGGTGCCGGCCGGAGATCACGCTGTTCAAATTAGAGACGGCCCAGTTATAAAATCTGACCGATACTGGAAGGACGGCTCCCCCGGCTCGATTTGGCGGGGATAGTGTGTAGAATCGCCCGGGTTAGTAGCTGTAAAGTTGTTGTGAGGATGAATGCAGGACGAGGCGAAGACTTCGATTTTGGCTGAAGGGCGACCCGAGGGCTTTGCCGGATTCTTCGCGCGATACTTCTGGGTAATCCTGAAAAATGTGATTGGGTGGCTGCTGATCCTGCTTGCGCTGGCGGTAGCGCCCTGGTTTCCCGGGCCGCTGGGGACGGTGCTATTCTTCCTTGGTTTTGCGCTGGTGAGCATCCCGGGAAAACGGGCGTTTACCAGCCGGATGTTGCGCGGAATCCCCTTGGACACCCGTAAAAAACGGGTGCGTTTGACCAGCGCGATCGTGGCGCTGGGATTGCCTCCGCTGATCCTCTGGCTGTTCGCACGCCACGAGTCGTCGATGCTGCATCCCAGTAAATTGGGAACCGGGGGAACGATCACGATCTACACCCTGGCGATTGCCCTGTCCTGGATCGGGATCATCGGATTGCTTGCGTTGACCAACCTGTTCGTGCATTTGCTGCCGCGCGTGAGACGGCGGATTCGACCTTGGCTTAAGCGAAAGGGGATCAATCTATTGCCTCCCCGGCACAAGGCGCGGCGTCGCACGATGTCGCCGCAGGAGCCGAGCGAGTCCATCCTGGAAATCAACTCCATGCCGACGCCAAGGCGAACGTGGGCGGCGATACGGCGGATGGGCCGGCATCTGGGCCGCAATGGCAAAAATGCCGCGATTTTTCTCATTAATCTGATCTGACCCCATCGCAACTCCGTCGGGTGGACAGGGAGTCAAATTATGTCACGGGTACATCTCTGGATTGGCGAGGGCATTTTCCTGATCGCCCTTTGCATCGCGGCGTTTTTGATGTTCCGGCAACATCCGCCGGTTCCCGGCGCAATCCATGCGGACATCAAGTTGCCCGAGCCGCGCGCCCAGATCTACATCGTTCGTGAGCCGACCGGCGGATACGATTGCCTGGTCTCACGCCCGGGGGGAAACGTTGAAAAATTGTCCAGCGAGCAACTCATCGGCCAGCTCTACCTGAGCGGCAGCGCGGGCGGCCTCGCAACATCAATGGGCCTGACCTCGCCGATCGTGATTTTCTGGGTCAGCATGGGATTGTTCGGGCAAATCCTCTTCACCGGGCGGATGGTGGTTCAATGGATCGCCAGCGAAAAGCAAGGCAAATCGGTGGTGCCGCCGCTGTTCTGGTGGATGAGCCTTATCGGCTCGCTCTTGCTGCTGGTCTATTTTCTCTGGCGAAAAGATCCTGTCGGGTTACTGGGACAGGCATTTGGATCGTTCATTTACCTGAAGAACATCCTGTGGATCATGGAAGGCAAGCGGCCTTCGCAGATGGCCGAGACGGGAGAAACGGTTTCGGAAAATACGTGAGTCGCTAGAAGCTGTTTCAAAACCTCGCGCGGGCGTTGCTTGCGTCTGGCGGAGGCTGGCCGCGTCGCTCCTTCTCGCCGTATTTGGCTCTAATACTGCTCGTCGTCGCTTCTTGCCAGCTTCCACCATCCGCGGCGCACCGCCGCGCGGGAGGTTTTGAAACAGCTTCTAGTCTGTCGATGGGGCTGTCTGCACCGCCTGGGAACTGGGATGATGTAGGGGCCAGACCGTTGTAAAATAAAGAATCAGAAGCGCGGCCATCCAAAAGATGAAGGCCATCAGTAAAATTCGAAATAGGCGCGGGCGGGGCTTAAAGGGGCGAGGCAGCTCTTGCCCCTGTTGCGAAGTCATTTCGCGCTCAGGATGCGGTAGTTGGATTCGAATTCAGCTTTAAAATCGTAAACGCCGCGGAAGTCTTCGATGCTGTCGCTCTCGGTGGTGGACAACACCTGTTTCTGGACCAGCGAAAAGACGATGCGGCCGAAGTCCAGCGTCGTGTGGATATTCCAATGGTTCAGGACAATCCGCGAGAGACGCCCCCACTGTTCCAAGGCAAATTCCCGCAAGCCGTTGCAGAGCTCCTGGCCACTGACGTGGCGGGGCTTTTCATGCGGAGCGGAGGGACCGTGCCGCTTCTGAATGGTGTAAGCCAAACCACGCTGGACAAAACCGTAGGCTTCGAAGGGGTAGTCACCCAAATCCCGGCGAGCGCTGTGCAATCGCCGGTGAAGATCGACATCGCTTTCAGGGGGCATGGACGGGAAATATAGCACTCTTTTCGCGGCCCGCCAAGGCGATGGACCCGCGAATCGCGGCGATTGTTTTGCGGTTATTGATCGGAAAAAAGCGCGTTGCCGCCGCAGCCGGGTTGTGCAAGGGTCAGCCTTTCTGTAAAAGATCAATCGCGCCCCGTCCGGACTGGGCAGCAGGGTATAAACTCCAGGAAAACGTTCGGATCAGGGCGATGAAAAGCCGGCCGAACACCGCGGATGGGAACTCCATGTTCAATCGAATTCTCCTTGCGGCTTGCGTATCGGTCAGTGGATTGGTTTTGACGGCATGCACGTCAGACCCGCCGATTATTTTTGATCCGCGCGCGATGCAGCATACCGAGCAGAGCGCGGCCGAGGGAGCCAAGGCGCCGTATTTGCGCCCCCTGCCGACGACGCGCGAGGACGCCGATGTCGATAACACCCAGCCCGTGGAACCCGCCATGCGCCCCACCACCGGCCCGGTCGACGGCAACGAAACGGTCGTTGCGATGAGCCTGCACGAGATCATTCATCGCGCGGTAACCAACAACAACGACGTGAAGGTGGCCGGTTATCAACCGGGGATCGAGGGAAGCCGCGTCATCGAAGCCCGGGCGCAATTCGACCCCAACTTGTTCACCAACTTCCAATACCAATACCGCAAAGACCTGACCGGCGGGCAGATTTTCAATAGCTTTAACGGGGGGCTTCCGTTCACCAGCTTCCTCAATGAAACCGATACCGGCACGTTCCAGATCGGCATTCAGCAGAACCTCCAGAGCGGCGGGCAAGTCACACTGCAATATCAGGACACGTATAACTGGTCCAATCCCCAGGTCACCAATTTGAACCCGTTTTACGAAAGCGATCTTTCGCTCCAGATCAACCAGCCTCTGCTCAAAAATTTCGGCTACAACGTCAACCAGGCGCAGATCACGATCAATCGGATCAATCAAAAAGTCAGCCTGCTCGAATTCCGCAAAGCGGTTGAGCAGAACGCAGCGGACATTGAAAAGGCGTACTGGCAGCTCGTGCAGGCTCACCGTGACGTGAAAATCCAAGAAGATTTGGTGGCGCAGACCGAGGAGACGTACAACGTTCTGTACACGCGCATGAAGACAGGCATTGACGTCAGCCAGCTCCAGGTCACCCAGGCTCAGACGGAACTGGAAACGCGACGAGGGGATCTGGCGCAATTCCGGGCGCAGGAGCGGGATTTGTCGGACCAGCTCAAAGCATTGATGAGCGATCCGGAATTTCCGGTGATGTCGTCGATCGTGATTGATCCCGCCGACGACCCGGTCGATGCGCCAATGGAGTTTGACCTTCAGGAGCAGGTGGATACGGCGTTGGCCAATCGGTTTGAACTGGGTGAACAGCAACTGAAGATTGATGCGGCCGCGGTAACGGTCGAGGTCGCGAAGAACAATTTGCTGCCTGAACTCGATTTCATCGCATCGGTCGGCCCACAAGGCGCGGCCGGCGATTTAGGCACGGCCATCGCCAAGAGTTCATATTTCAAATATTACGACGCGACGGCTGGGTTCAAATTCCAGATGCCGATCGGAAACCGGGGGCCGCGCGCGATTTTGCAGCGGACGCGATATCAACAGCTCCAGGCGATGGCCCAATATGCGGCGCTAGTGCAGCAAGTCGCGTTGGACGTCAAAACGAACGCTCGGGCGGTGGACACGGCGTGGAATTGGATCGGTCAGAACCGCCGAGCGCAGCAGAAACGAC
>CAZCKE010000276.1:0-6002 GCA_964499005.1 uncultured Tepidisphaeraceae bacterium | reverse complement strand
CTCATGCTCGCGACCACGCCGTATCGCGGCGCGGTGTTCGTCACGCCGTGGGTCAAGGCCCGGACCATGATCTTCGAGATCGACGGGGGTGATGAGCCGACGGCCAGCCGGGCACTGGCTCCGGTGGCCCACAAAATGCCGATCCCGTGCCGTTTGGTGCATCGGAGGCGTAGGCTGGCGTAACCGGCAATTGCGAATGCGCCGCGGAGACGATTATGAAAACCAAGGAAATTCTCGAAAAGGAAACGCCGCACATCGAGCACGAGCTGTCCGAGCAGCAGAAGCATTTGTTCGTGCTGCGGACCCAGTCGGTGACCGAGAAGCTGGAAGACCCCAGCCAATTGAAAAAGACCCGGCGCACCATCGCGCGGCTCAAGACGGTTCTCCGTCGGCGGCAGCTCGATGCGGCCACGAAAGCGAAATAAGCAGATAAGAAAAGGCGAGCGACTTATGGCAGATACGACAACCAGCCCGGCGACAAAGCCCCGTTCGCTTTTGCGGACGATCCAGGGGATCGTCGCCTCCGATAAGGGCGACAAGACCATCAAGGTCGTCGTCAGCTACCAGACGCGGCATCCCAAATATGGGAAGTACCTCAAGCGCCGCACGGTGCTGCACGCTCACGACGAGAAAAATGAAGCCGGCGAGGGCGATACCGTCGAGATCGCCGAATGCCGGCCGCTCAGCAAGACCAAGCACCATCGCCTCCTGCGCATCGTGCAAAAGGCGCCGGAACGCGCCGTGCAGGTATCGGCCGAGGAAGTCATGACCGGAAAGGCGCCGGAAGCCAAGCGATAGTCGGAGAACAGGTTCATGATTCAGCAACAGACATACGTGGACATCGCGGACAACACCGGCGCCCGGCAGGCGATGTGCATCAAAGTGCTGCGCGGCAGCAGCAGCAAGGGCAAATTCAAGCGCAAGGTCGCCCATGTCGGCGACGTCATCATCTGCGCCGTGAAGAAGACGCTGGCGGGCGGCGAGATCAAGCAGGGCGAAATCATCCGCTGCGTCGTCGTCCGCACCAAGCAGCCGACCCGCCGCGATGACGGCAGCTATGTCCGGTTTGATCGCAATGCCGCCGTCGTCATCGACAAGGAAAACAATCCGCGCGGGACTCGCATTTTCGGCGCCGTTGCCCGCGAGCTGAGAGACAAGAATTTCATGAAGATCGTTTCGCTGGCAAGCGAAGTGGTCTGAAAACGAAGCAGGATTTCTCATGGCAATGCGTATCAAAACAGGCGATCAGGTCATGGTCATCACGGGAGCCGACAAGGGCCAGACCGGACGCGTGCTGCGCATTCTGCGCGACAAGAATCGCGTCGTCGTCGAAGGCATCAACCGGGTCTGGAAGCATGTGCGTCCTTCCCAGCGCAATCCGCAGGGCGGGCGCATCCAGAAAGACGCCGCCATTCACATCAGTAATGTGATGGTCGTCGATCCGAACTCCGGTAAAGGCTCGCGGGTGCGGATGGAAAAGCGCGGCGCGCTCAAGCATCGCGTCCTGGTCTCAAGCGGGACCGATCTGGGCACCGTCGGGCGAAAGAGCTGATGCGTCAAAAAAGCTGATTCAGCGAGGCAGTTATGTCGGAAGAGAAAAAAGAAAAACAGCACAAGCAGGGTAAGGGGCCCGAGGGCGCCAAGCCCGCAGCTTCCAAGGGTGACGCGCAGGGCAAAGGCGGCGGAAAGAAAGACCGCAAGCCCAAGGGCGCGGCCGCCGAGGCGCAAGCCGATGCCGCTGATGACAGCCCGCAGGTTCCCGCGCCGACGCCGCGGCTGCTCATTCATTTCCGCGACAAGGTCGTCCCCGGGCTCCGCCAGAAGTTTGGATACGGCAACGCCCTGGCCGTCCCGCGGCTGGAAAAGGTCGTGATCTCGATGGGCGTCGGCAAGCTCGCCACCGCCGGGGAAAAGGCCAAGATCGAGCAGGCCGAAAAGGAGCTGGGCGTCATCGCGGGACAGAAATGCGTTCGCTGCAAAGCAAAAAAGAGCGTCGCGAATTTTAAGGTCCGCGAAGGGCAGGACACCGGTTTGAAGGTGACTCTCCGTGGCAATCGGATGTACGAATTTCTCGACCGCCTGATCACGCTGGCCATCCCCCGCGTGCGCGACTTCCGCGGCCTTTCGCCCACCGGTTTTGACCGCAAGGGCAATTACAACTTCGGGTTCACGGAGCAAACCGTTTTCCCGGAAGTCAACGCCGCCGAAGTGACCTTCCAGCAGGGGATGAACGTTACGCTGGTGACGACGGCCCCCAACCCCGAGCAGGGCCGGGAACTGCTGCAGCAATTCGGGTTCCCGTTCCGAGTGGATGAAAAAGCGAAATAAGCGGCGATGGCGAAATAAGCAACGATCTGGAGAAGCACGATGGCAACAACTGCATGGAAGACCAAACAGAAGCGGCGCGAAGCGCTAGTCAAGAAATACGCCGATCTTCGACGCCAGCTCAAGAAGCAGAAAAATTATGCCGCGCTGGCCAAGCTTCCGCGCGATTCCAGCGCGACCCGGTCGCACAACCGTTGTCAATTGACCGGTCGCTCGCGCGGCGTGCTGAGGAAATTCAAGGTCTCCCGCATCATGCTGCGGGAGCTGGCCTTGGCTGGAAAAGTGCCGGGCCTCAAGAAGGCAAGTTGGTAACGAAGTAATGAACAGTGTCGTAACGACGGTGATTGACTTACACGAGACAGAGCAACAGCGATGAATAATCAAGACCCCATCGCGGATATGCTGACGCGGATTCGCAATGCGAATCGCGTGGGCCGCACCGTGGTCCTTATTCCCAAGAGCAAGATCTGCAGCGGCATCGCTCAGGTCCTCAAGGACGAAGGATACATTCAGGAATTTGACGTCGTCGATGACGGCCGCCAGGGCCAGCTGCGCGTGAGGCTCAAGTATTCGATGAATGGCGAAAAAGTCATTCACGAACTCGATCGCCAATCCAAGCCGGGCCGGCGCGTTTACCGCAAAGTCACCGACTTGCCCAAGGTCCTCAACGGGATGGGCATCGCCGTCGTCAGCACCAGCCGCGGCGTCATGAGCGACCGCAAGGCTCGCGAGCAGAACGTCGGCGGCGAATTGTTGTGCACGGTCAGCTAGGAAAATGACGGAGTCGTTATGAGTCGAATCGGCAAAAAACCCGTCCCGATTGGAGCCGCCAAAATTGCGGTCACCGACGGCCTGGTCAAGGTCGAAGGCCCCAAGGGCAAGCTGGAATTACGCGTACCTCAGTCGATCAAGGTCACGCTCGATTCCGGCAAAAAGGAATTGGTCGTGGCCCGCCCCGACGATGAGCGACAGAGCAAGGCGCTCCACGGCCTGACCCGCGCGCTTCTGGCTAATATGGTCGAGGGCGTCACCAACGGATACAAAAAGACCCTTGAAATTCAGGGCGTCGGCTACAAGGCCGAGATGAAGGGCAAAACATTGGTGATGTCCGTCGGATACGCCAATACAATCAGCGTGCCGATCCCGGCCGGCGTCGCAGTCAACGTCGAAGGGCTCAAGATTCACGTGGCCGGCCCGGACAAGCAGTTGGTCGGGCAGTTTGCCAGCGATGTTCGGCGCGTGCGCAAGCCGGAGCCCTACAAAGGCAAGGGTGTTCGATTTGAAGGCGAAGTCGTCAAGATTAAGCCGGGCAAGGCGTTCGCGGGCGCCGGTGCGGCCAAGTAGCAGGTAGGATGTCATGAGCGACAAGAACAAAGAAAAACAATTGCGCCTTCAGCGGCGTAAGTGGTCGATCCGGTCGGGCCTGTTCGGGACGACGCAACGGCCTCGGCTGAGCGTGTTCCGTAGCGACAAGCACATTTACGCCCAGATCATCGACGACTATGCCGGCAAGACATTGGCGTCGGCCGCCAGCACCAGCGGCGAAGTGCGAGGCGGGGATTTGAAAAATGGCGGCAACGTCGCCGCGGCCAAAAAGGTCGGACAGGCCATCGCCGCCAAAGCCAAGGAAGCAGGCATCACAGCGGTTTGCTTCGATCGTGGCGGCAGGCGATACCATGGCCGAGTCAAAGCCCTGGCGGACGCGGCACGCGAAGGCGGATTGAAATTCTAAGGCAGCCTTTACAGAACATTCTTCAGAGCGAGCGGCTTATGGCGGAACACGAACAGCAAAACGCGGTACCAGAAACGGCGGCGCCGCCGGTGACAGACTCCCCGGCATCGGCGCCTGAAATCGGCGCCCCACTAGCCGCTACACGGCCCGGGGATGCATCACAGCAGCAAGGTTCGGGCCCTGGTCCGGGTCAAGGCCGGGGTCGCGGTCGCGGCGATGGTGAACGCGGCGAGCGGGGCGGCAGGGGACGCGGTCAGCAGGGCGGGCGCGGCGGCCGAGGCGGACGCGATCGCGCCGATGAAAGCGGCCTCGAATCCTCCGTGGTGCGCATCTACCGCTGCTCGAAAGTCGTCAAGGGCGGCCGGACCTTCAGCTTCGGTGCCCTCGTCGTCGCCGGCGATCGTCGCGGCAATGTCGGCATCGGGTACGGCAAGGCCAATGAAGTCCCGCCCGCCGTCGAAAAAGCAACCAAAGATGCTCGCAAGCAGATGCTCAAGGTCAATCTGAAAGGCACGACGATCCCTCATATCACCAAGGGAACCAGCGGGGCGAGCACCGTCGTCCTCGTTCCGGCGCGGCCGGGCACCGGCGTCACCGCCGGCAAGAGCGTTCGCCCTTGCCTGGAATTGGCCGGCATTACTGACATCCTGACCAAGGCTTACGGATCAACCAGCCCCAAGAATCTGGTGAAGGCGACCATGGCCGCTCTTCGCCAACTTCAAAATGTCGAGCAAGTGGAAGCCATTCGTGGCGTAAAACTGGAAAAGGGCGCCGGACAACTCGCTTCGGCCTAAACTCTATTGTTAACGCATTTCGCGGCCGCGGAAGGTTTTGAATTATGAGCATGATCCACGAAATCACCCCCGAGGTCATTCGGAACCGCCGTCCGACCCGTAAAGGTCGTGGGGAAAGCAGCGGAAGCGGCAAGACCTCCGGCCGTGGCAATAAGGGCGCCAAGGCGCGGCAGGGCACATATATCAAGCGCGGCCATGAAGGCGGCCAGACCCCCATCTTCCGCCGGTTTCCCAAGCGCGGTTTCAGTAATTTCGACTTTGAGCGCCGATTCCATATCGTGAATTTGTCTGATCTGAATTCCTTTGCCGACGGAGCCGTCGTGGATGCCGCCGCCTTGCGCGAAGCGGGTCTGGTGCCCAATGACCGCCAGCCGGTTAAAATTCTCGGTGAAGGAGACCTGAGCAAAAAGTTAACGGTCCTGGCAGGCTGGTACAGCCGATCCGCCCATGCGAAAATTCTCGCTACCGGCGGCACTGCTCAGAACACGCTGGGGCAGACCTTCGAGTTCCCCAAGCCGAAGAAAAAGTTCGTGCCCCGCCAGCCGGTTAAGAAGGCCAAAGCCGAAGAGCCCGCTGGTGATGCCAAAGCCGAAGGAGCCAAGCCGTCCGCGGAAGCCAAGCCCGCGGCGCCTGAAGCGCAATAAAGTCCAATGACCAAGGGCAAATGACCAAGGACGAATGACAAAGGACTAACCCCCAGATGTTCAAATCCCTCCTCAACATCTTCCGGGTCCCCGAGCTTCGCAACAAAGTCCTCTTCACTCTGTTCATGCTTCTGATTTATCGCATCGGCTACCACATCCCGCTCCCGGGCGTGGATCAGGCCGGATTTGCCGCGATGGCCAAGAATCAGGACGACTCCAGCGCCGCCGGCCGCCTGGCCAGCTATGTCTCGCTCTTCTCCGGTGGCAACCTTTCGCAGAGCTCGATCTTCAGCCTGGGCATCATGCCCTATATCTCATCGTCGATTATTTTTCAGCTGCTGGGGACGGTCGTTCCCTCGCTGGAAAAGATGCAAAAAGAAGGTGAAACCGGCCGCAAGAAGATTCAGGAGTGGAGCCGTTACGCGACGGTGCCGCTCTGCATCGTTCAGGCGGTCTTCCTGATGACCTGGATGCAGAACAGCAGCGCTTCCGCCGGCGCCAATGCGC
>CAZCKE010000275.1:0-6033 GCA_964499005.1 uncultured Tepidisphaeraceae bacterium | reverse complement strand
CGCCGGCATGGACGGCGTGCCTACATCCGGTCGGTTTATCTGTTGCCGAGCCTGGCGACTCTGGGAAATGCGGTTTGCGGATTTGCCGCAATGTATGTGGCGGCAATGGTCACACCGGGGGCGGCAATGCCGCGCGATCCTTGGGCGGGATTTTTTTTGACCCGGGGATTCGCGGCGGCGGCGTATTTGATTTTTGGCGCCATGCTTTTTGACGCGATCGACGGGCGATTGGCCCGATTCGCGCGGCATACCACTGATTTTGGCGGCCAATTGGACAGCCTGGCGGATGTCATCAGTTTCGGCGTGGCGCCGGCGTTCATCGCGCTGCGGCTGTTTCGGCTTGAAGGGCCGGACCTGGATCTGATTTTGTCGCGGCTGCTCTGGGCGGTGGCGGCAATGTATATGTCGTGCGCGGCGATCCGCCTGGCGCGCTTTAACGTCAGCAACGAACACGGCGAGCAGCACCACTTCAGCTTTTTGGGATTACCGACGCCGGGGGCGGCGGGAGCGCTGGCCGCGCTGGTGCTGGTGCAGCAGGAGCTGTCGCACAGCACCGACGGCATATTTCGATGGATCGGCGCCATGTGCATTGGGTTGCTCCCCATCCTGGTGCTCTGCACCGGACTGCTGATGGTGAGTCATTTGCGATATCCACATCTGGTGAACAAGTATCTGCGCGGCCGGCGATCCATCGGACGATTGATCCTGGGGACGGCAGTGCTGCTGATGATGCTGATCGCCCATCAGTTCACGCTGTGCGTGGGGACATTAACATACGCCCTATGGGGCCCGGTGGCGTGGGCGATGGCTCGTCTGCGGCGTTGGGGTAAACCGGCCGTTTCCATTCAATGAAAAATCCGCCCAGTAGCACTCTTGACAACCTGCGCCTTTTTCTTTAATGAGAGTGAGATTCAATCTCAAATAAGGAGACCAACATGGGCAGAGTTTGGAGTGGATTGGTGTGCTGGGCAGTGGCGGTTGGTGGCTTGGCGCTGGTTGCAAAAGGGTCGGATTCAAGTGTTTCGAGGCTGGATCAGCAAATTCAAGACGGCAATTCGTCGTCGATCCACTTTTCGATCGACATGCCTCATTTTATGGATGCGGCACCCTCGGCGACGACGACGGCCGAATCTCAAGACACGCGGGTCGGGCTTTTTGGTCTTCTGGATTCCCGGAGCAAGTACAACAAAAACTGGTTTCCCGAGACGTTTCTGAAAGATGAAATGGCTGCCGATCAAGAGGTGCGCCTTCAATGGTTTCATGCCGAGTCGCCGGGAGTGATCAGCAATCAATTGAAGGCCGAGATCGAGAAATCATTTGGATTGCTCACCCTTGAAGTGGGAGTTCCGTGGGAACAGACCGTGGACCATGGGGATCGGACCAGCGGTTTGGGCAACATCGAACTTGCGGCTCGACACCCGATTTTCCAGTATGTATCGCCAAGCAGCTTTTTCGATTACACGCTGGGCGCGCGGTTGGAAGTGGGAATGCCAACGAATTCGGCCGTGTCAAAAAATGCGGAAATCGTCGGTGGGCTTTATCAAACGATCGGACTGGGCGATCATTTCAGCGTTCAGACGAGCGCGGGATATTCGGCTTTGCTGGGTCCGGCGCCGGATGGGGGAAGTCATACGCTCGAATACCCGGCTGTGGTGGGTTACAACGTCGAGCATGACCAGCTACCGCTGCCGGCGGTTTGGCGAACCGTGCCTATCTTTGAACTGGATGGGGAAACGGGATTGAACATGGGGAACTCCGGTCACAACCAGATGACGGGAACGGTGGGAGTATATTTGAATTTTGATGCGATCTCGCTGGGGCAGCCGAAGGTGGGATTTGGGTATGTGTTTCCGATTGATCGCAACGCGCGCGATAATATGAAATGGGGCACGGTGCTGACGGTGCTCATCGAATATTGATTCGATGGCGAGCCTTGCCACATTTGGTCCCAGCCTTGCCCGGGGCCGATCCGGACGCATAATCGCTTCCATGAGTTCCAGGATCGTCACACGATTCGCCCCCTCCCCGACCGGGTATCTGCACGTGGGCGGCGCGCGCACGGCGTTATTCAACTGGCTGGCGGCCCGGCACCTGGGCGGGGAATTTTTGCTTCGCATCGAGGACACCGACCTGGCTCGCAGTACGCAGGAATCGGTCGATGGCCTTTTGGATGATTTCCGCTGGCTGGGATTAAACTGGGACAATACAGAGCTGGTCTATCAATCGAAGCGATTGAGCATCTACAACGCGATCTTTGAAGATTTGATCGGCAGTGGGATGGCGTACAAGGCTTACGAAACGCCGGAAGAACTCGACGCACAACGGAAGATCGCGGAGCGGGCGAAGAGACCTTATATCTACAAGCGGCCGACTTTGACGGCGGAGCAGATCGCAAAATTCGAGGCTGATGGACGGCCTTCGGTCGTGCGATTTGCGATGCCGGCGAAGGAATATCGTTTTCATGACGTGGTGCTGGGGAAGGAGATCGTGCTGGCCGCCAGCCAGGTGCAGGATTTTGTCATTCGCAAAACGGATGGAATGCCGACGTATCACTTCGCGGTGGTGGTGGACGACGCGGCGATGGGGATCACGCACATTCTTCGCGGGCAGGAACATCTGCTGAATACGGTCAATCATATCGCGCTTCAGGAGGCGCTGGGATATTCGCGGCCGATCTATGGGCACCTGCCGGTAATTCTCAACACCGACGGCAGCAAGATGGGGAAGCGCGATCGGGACATGAAGGTGCGGCATTACGTCAATTTGTGGATTCGCCAACACGATTGGCAGCCTTCCAAATTGGGTAAAGACTCAGGAATTGATCCTAGTCGGATTCAGGCGTGGCTCGATAGTGCCGGCGCCCAATTGACTGCGGAAGAACACCGAAAGCTCATGCCTTTCGTCGACTTGAAAGAAAGCGATATGCCCGAAATCCTCGTGCATGATTTCCGGGCCAATGGGTATCTGCCGGAGGTGCTGCTGAATTTCCTGGCGCTGTTGGGGTGGAGCCCCGGCGGCGACAAGGAGCGGATGAGCGTGGGGCAAATGGTGGAGCTGTTTTCGATCGAGCAGATCGGCAAATCGAACGCGAAATTTAATCGGGATAAATTGCTGGCGTTCAACACGGAGGCATTGGCGGCACAGAGCCCCACGGCGCTGGTCCCGGCATTTCGGGACTATCTGAGCGTCAATTCGGATTCTCCGTTGAACGGGGCAGATGATAAGGCGATGGAAAAGGTCATTGAGATGAACGCGGGGATGCGGACGCTGCGCGAGGCGGATGAGAAGAGCCGGTTTATGTTCGTGGCGGATGACGCGATCGAATACAAGCGCGACGCGATGGAGAAAGTACTGCTCAAAGACGGTGGCGCGGGATTGGCGGCGTTGAAGGGAGTTCGCGCGGTGCTGGAGGGGGCGGTTTCGTGGGATGCGGAGACGCTGGAGGCGGGGGTAAAGAAATATTGCGAGGGGACGGGGCTGGGATTGGGGAAGGTGGCGCAGCCGATTCGCGTGGCGGTCAGTGGGACGACGATCAGCCCGCCGATTTTCCAATCGCTGGTGCTGCTGGGGAAGGAGAAGACGCTGGGGAGGATTGATCGGTGCATTAAAGCCGCGCAATGATCGCCTGGGCTTCGAGGGGGATGTCGGTGATGATCGAATCGACGCCCATGCGGACAAATCGGAGAATTTCATCGGGGTCGTTGACGGTCCATACGCCGACGGATTTTCCTGCGTCCTTGAATTTCTGAATCTGAGTTTCGGTCAGGAGTTTCTGATCGACGCCGACGCCATGCCAGGGGCCGTCCATTGCTTTTGCGAGTTCAACGGGATCTTCAATCAGGAGTGCCAATTTGCAGGGCGCTTTCGCGGCGGCGAGGCGATGGAGGTTTTCGCAGTGGAAGGATTGGAGGATCACGGTTTGGCGGGGCTTGAATTCTTTCAGTAAGACGGCGGGGTTGGGTAGCATCGGTTTGATTTCAAGCAGGAGGCCGCCGTTGGCGGGGATGAGGCGGCAGATGTCCTTGAGTTGGGGAATACGCTCGGGGGTCGGGGTGCGATGATGATCGAGGAGGCGGAGGGATTTGATTTGATCCCAGCGCATTTCGGCGACGGAGCCGCGGCCGGAGGTGGTGCGGTCGAGGGTGTCGTCGTGGATGACGACGGCTTTAGCATCAGCGGTCAGATGAGTGTCGCACTCGCACCAGGATAGGCCGGAGACCCAGGCGAGGCGGAAGGCGGCGAGGGAATTTTCGGGGTGGGCGGTGTGGAGGCCGCGGTGGGCAATGATGGAGGGTTTGGGGAGAGGCAATGGAATCGCTCTTTGGAGATTTTATCGTTTCGATTTTCGGAAGGTTCAATTTTTACCACAGAGACGCGGAGGACGCAGAGGAATTTGAAATCTGAAATTTCAATTTTGAATCAAAATCTAAAATCAGAAATTTGAAAAGCGCAATTGGTTCTCTCCGCGTTCTCTGTGTCTCTGCGGTAAAAATAACAGGTTAGATACAGATAAATCAGCGGCGATGCATCGTCGCGCGGCGAAGTTCGCGGTCCTGTTCGCGGCGTTTGATGCTTTGGCGTTTGTCGTGCTGCTGTTTGCCGCGGCCGACGCCGAGTTCGAGTTTGGCGCGGCCGTCCTTGAAATAGATGGCCAGGGGAACGAGTGTGGTGCCGCGTTGCTCGGTCTCGGCGGCGAGACGGTGGATCTCGCGCTTGTGTGCCAGGAGTTTGCGCTCGCGGAGGGGGTCGTGGCCAATGGCGGCCTTGTCGTAGGGATCGATGTGGCAGCCGTAGAGGATCAATTGCCCCCGCTCGACGCGAGCATAGGATTCAGCAAGCTGGCAGCGGCCCAGGCGCAGGGACTTGACCTCGCTACCCAGCAGCGCGATGCCGCATTCCACCTTGGCGGAGATGAAATAGTCGTGCAGGGCCTTGCGGTTGGCGATGCGCGGATTGAAATTGGCGTTAGAGCCGTGGGACATCGTCTTTATTGTATCGTCCTAGAGGCGGATTGGGCGCGATTCTTAATTCAGGGGGAAACCGCCGCGGAAACAGTAAAATCCGAAACCCGAAATTCAAATCCAATCCGAAGCTTGAGTAACGAAACGAGCGGGCCGGCGGTTTGTTTGAGAATTCGGATTTCTGGTTTTTGATGGTGACGTCGCGGTCGATCCGCATGAGACTTGAACCCGCCTCCTGCATGGCTTATCGTGTTCCGCTCGCCGCGGCTGTGGCGAAATTGGCAGACGCGCAAGATTCAGGTTCTTGTGTCGCAAGACGTGGAGGTTCGAGTCCTCTCAGCCGCATTGGGGTTGCCTTCGAGAGAGTTGTTTAGTCGCGTTTAGTTAGTTGCCTGCGGGTCGATGGCGCGTAAGAGCGCGTCCAGGTCGATAGGCTTGCGAAGGACCCGATCCGGGGACAAGGTGCCGAGGTCGCCAAGACGCCCGGGATCGGTTACGCCGGTCGTGATCGCAACTCGTGTTTTGATGCCATTTTTTCGGATGTGCTGAAGAACGGCAACACCGTCCCCATCGGGAAGCATCAAATCGAGGACAACGGCATCGGGCGCGGTAGCGAGCTCGCGCAGGGCCTGCGCGATATTAGCGGCAACCACCACGGTCCCGCCAAAACGGGTCACGAATAGGCGTAAAGCGTTGGCACTGACGGCGTCGTCTTCGACAAGCAAGACACGGCCCTTGGCGAGCGGCGCCGACCGCACGTCAAGCGGGGACCGCGACGAGTCGGGCAGCGGACTGGATTGTGGGGTCGGCGGGCTGGTCGGATGGAATGAAGACGGAGAATCGGCTGCCGCGTTCCAGAGCACTGTCGACGACAAGGTCGCCGCCCAGTTGTCGGGCAAGCCGGCGTGAAATGGACAATCCCAAGCCAAAGCCCTTGGTGCGATTGCGTTCATGGTTGCTGACCTGATAAAAATCTTCAAAAAGCCTGGACTGATGGCGCGGATCGATTCCGGTGCCGGTGTCACTCAGCTGGATTCTCGTTCCCTTTCGCGATGAGCACGCTTGTACGCTT
>CAZCKE010000274.1:0-6065 GCA_964499005.1 uncultured Tepidisphaeraceae bacterium | reverse complement strand
GCTGCAGTCGGTGAAGTAGCTACGCCCCATTTCAGCCAGCATCGCAATTTCGCCGTCACCGAGAGTTGGGCGCCGTGCCCGCCTAGGACGAAAAGTATGCCGCATCCGTTATGAGTTGCGGCGTAACACGCGTTTCCACCCACTGCAGCCACGCTTTGGTCTTGGCATCCAGATAGTGACGTGATGGCAACATCGCGTAAACACCGATGTCAGGGGAGCGCCAGGTTGGCAGCACGCGTTCCAAGTGACCGGCACGAACGGCATCAATCACGGTGAAGAGCGGTAGCAGCGTCATGCCTGCCAGCAGCCCGGTGAACGCCACCAGCATCACGCCCATGCTGATCGAGCGCACGATAAGCAAGTTGAACAGCAGCGTCAGAACCAGCATCGCCAGGCGCACTGGGAGCGCGGAGGAGGTGAGAGGGCGAGCGTCCGTGGCCATGGTGGAAGCAACCCGGTCCGTGACAGAGCCGGGGGGGGCAGGCTATTGAGGGTAGAGGCGCAATTCTCTCAAAGAAGATAGAATTTATCGGGCCAAAGTTTTGCCATTGCCTCGTCTCGCTGGTGGTATAATAGGTTCGGCGGGCCAATGTTCTCAAAGGGGCTAGGCCGGAGTCCCCCGCCGATGAATCAGGATCAACACCATGCGTTTTGCAGCGATCACTCTCGCGTTTGCCACCGTCGCGATCGTTTCCGGCGCGATCCTGGCCATCGGCTGGAATCATGACAACGCGAGCATGTCAGACTCCCGGTCATCGCCGCGGTCGGGAGTTCCGGAGAAAACGGCCGCTTCGCCCGCCGCAACCCAGCCCGCGACCCGCCCCACCGTATCGGCGTTGTTGATCGATCGGCGCGAGCAATTGTTCGCGCCGGCGCTTCTGCGGCTGACCAGGTCCGATAGTAAGGTCGTGGCGCGGCTGTACAGCGACGATCCGGCGAGCGTGCTGAGCGGAAAGCAAATCGTCAATTCGTACGATCTGGAGATGGTGTTGCCGGGAATTTCCGATCCCGCGGAAATCAGCGGCGCGGTGTGGACGAGCCGAGCGGCCAGCAGCAATCGACAGGAGACACCGTACGGAATTTTTCTGAATTCGGACCGGCAGGTGCTGCAGCCGATGGACGTGACCGTGCGGTTCACGGGGCGTCCGCCGACGGTAAACGTTTTCATCAAGGGGACATTCTGGATGTATCACGCGGATGACACGGAGAGGGCGCCGATGTCGGTGCCGGTCATTGGCGCGGTCCAAGCAGAGGTTCCGGCAAAATAAGCTGGTGAAGATTCGTGGGGACATCAGCACGTATAGAACGGACCATACTCACGACGGAGCCGGCGTACCGCATTCCCATGGCGTTTTCAACTTTCCAGCCTGGCAGCAGGGCGGGACCGTCTATCTCTGGTTGGGCTCCTATGACAAAGACACGGGGGTATTTAGCCAGTTGCGCGAGAGTAACGGGATCTGCCTCGTGATAAAGCATCATGATCGGTCGATGCGATTGGGGATAATAGTGATTAAGAGGCAGATACCATAGAGCCGGGGACGGCCACAAGTTGCTTGCGTAGAAGATCAACGGATCGTTGGGGCCAGCCATGTCGTTTGTAAACCGCGCGAGGAGCCGCAAATCTGACTTGGGCTTGGGACCTTCCTGCAACTTGGATACGGCGTTTCCCATCAAGCTTAGGATAACCAGCCCAGGCAAAATCCATTGTGACCAGCGATCACGATTTAGTCTTTTGGAACTTCTCCAGGGTACAGGGGCAGCGACAATGGCGCAGATCGCGGGCGTCGCGAGAAACGTGTACTTGGGAAACTTCGACAGCAAGGTATGGTTCATTAAGTCATAAGCCGTCAATCCCCCGAAAACGCCCGCGATCCAAAACCACCAGATAAGCAGTTGAGGCTCGCGTCTCATCAGCAATAACGGCATCGCTAAAACGATGACAGAAATCGCCAAGGGAATCGGGTGTTCGACCCGGGCATAAAGGTGATACGCGGATAGATCCATGAGCCGATACAGCGAAATAATCAAACTGGGATTCGTATCGTGGGTCCAATCGGCGGTGGCCAACAGATTATTGTGTCGCTGCTGGAGAAACCAATGGCCCCAGATGCCGGCAGCGGCCAGCGTGGAGGCTGCCATGACCATCGCGGTTTTTGAACGATCAGGTCCGCGCAGGCGAATGAGCACATAAATGCCCAGTGTAAAGAGAGCAAAACAGGTGAAATAATGGGTCAATAAAAGGGCCAAGCACGATAGTCCCAATTGCAAGAGGAGGGTTTTTTTGGCGCCGACGGCCTCGATTTGCGCGACGGCGCTAATGGCGATGAGACCAATGGCGACGATCATCGTATAGCTGCGTGTCTCCTGACTGAAATCGATCTGCGTGGTCGCCAGCGTCATGACGACAGCCGCCGCCAATGCAGCGCCGGGACCGGATGTGCGGCGAACCACATCGAACAGCAAAACGATGCTGGCCAGCGAGAAAAAGACGGAAAGTGAGCGCGTGGCCAGGTCGCCTTCACCGAAGAGATCCATCCACCATCGCAGCAGGATGTGATACAAGGGCGGGTGAACGGCAGAGCCCATTCCGGTCCAGATGTGAATCCATGACGGCGCCCCGGCCATCATTTCGGGCGGAGGCGGGTCCAGAAGCTTCCCTCCGGGCAATATAAATGCGTCGTCCCCACGGCCAGTCGAGATGTAAATCGACCAGACCTCGTCCCCCCAAAGGCTTTCATGAGTGATCTTTGTAAAACGAAGGTATGCCCCGACGGCCACCGACGCAACGAGCGCTAGAAAAATTAACCGTCGCCGATTCACGGGCATGGGCGTGCCAGGCGCCCGATAGGGGAGAACTTGAATTGTTGATTGCTCGGAAGACATTTATAGTTATTTCCAGTTTGAATGGAAAGATATTTCCTTAAATCTGATTGATATTAAGTTCTGTCTCAAAACTTTGATGGATCGCGTCAGAGTTTTCAGACAAAGCCTAACGTAAATCAGCCGCCGCTGGCGGATAAATCGGCCACACAATGCAGTTCCCGGGCACGAGCGTCCCGGCCCCGCGTTTCCATCCAGGGAAAAGGCGAGCCGTATCGCCGCCGGGATCAAGGCCGACCACCCACACTCGCTGGCGCTGCGCCAAAGCCGCCAGCGACGCGGGACTGGGCGGGTCATTTTCCAGGAACATTACCAGCCGATCCGAATCGGGGGCATAGTGCCGGTAGACAATGTAACAAAAGCTTGGAAAGGATTCCTGACACGGCGTGAAAACGACCAAGTCATTGGGCCCGGCCAGTTGATCGATAACCCGGGCGGCCAGACGCCAGTCGGGTTTGACGTTGGGGACTGAGCCGCCTTCAGTGAACTCAATCGCAAAAACCGCCGCCCAAATCGCCAGCGAAGCGCCTGCCAGCGGACCAAGCCACTTACACGCTTGACGTCTGGGAACGGTAAATCCGAGAAACAGAAGCGCGGCGAAAATCATCAGCCAAGGAAGCCCGCCCGAAGAGCGCGCCAGCAGAATGTATTTTTGCAGCATGATCGCCATGCCGACGGACCAAGCAACCCAAAGTGGCCAACGACTTCGAGGGCGAACGAAATAAGTTACGATCGCCAGTGCGACAACAATGATCGTGACTCGATCGATCATAAGTACCTGATCTAAATGGAACCAATCGAGGAGGGTCCAAACGAGACCTCCGCATACGAAAATCAATAGAGGCGCCCGAAAACGCGAGCCGCTCCCAAATGAGGTCATTTGCATCGCGACCAATGCGAAGATGCACGGCGACGACGCCAGCAGGAGCCGCGGAATGCTGATCATGACCGTCTGACGCGCCAAATCAAAAGCCAGGACAAATCCGATCGCGCCCAAAGCGCAGAAATACCAGAGGCGAAGCTCGGGCGTTTTTCGCAGGGAAAACGCGGGCAGGATGTAGGCCAGAGCGGCCAGGGGAACCATCGCCAGCCAGGGGATCAGTTCCGGCTTTGGCGAGAGAATCATGCGTGTGGGCAGTACGAACAAGCGGTAAAGGATGAACCCCAGGGGGCCATGCGCGGGATAGTCGCCCAGGTTGACCAGCAGCGCGCGTGTCGACCAAAGAAATGGCCCCCAACATAACGCGACAAAAATGCCCGCGGCGATCAGTGTTGCCAGGACGAGGATTCGCGCTCGGCCGGAGAATTGAACGATCGCGTAAACTCCCAGGCCGGCGAGAAATCCGGCGGAAAAATAATGGGTCAGGGCCATGATCGCGGCGGATACGCCCAAAGCAATCAGGCGCGAACGACTGGGGCCGCGCCGCTCGATCGACAGAATAATGCGGCAGCAGACCAATCCGAGGAACACCAGAAGCATGTAGGACCGGGTCTCCCGGCTCAGGTCGAGTTGCACGCAGGAAAAGAGCATCAATGCTGCGGCGAGAATGCCGGTCCAGGGACCGCGCTGGAGGCGGAGGCAATCGAAGAGAAGCAGCGTGGCGCCGAGGCCGAGAATCCCCGACAGACATCGCGTAACCGCATCGCTGTCGCCAAACAGGTCCATCCACCATCGCAGGACAATGTGATACAGCGGCGGATGAACAGCGCTGGACATCCCCGTCCAAATCCGCCACCACGGCGGCGCTCCGCTGAGCGAAACCGCAGGCGGGGGATTCAGGACGACTCCCAAGGGAGCATCGAAGACTGCCGTTGCAGGCTGTGCGCGGCCGGTTGAGAGATAGATCGACCAATATTCGTCCACCCAGAGGCTGAGGTTGCCCAGGTGATAGAAACGGAAAAATCCTCCGGTTGCCAGCAAAACAGCCAGAATCGTGGCATGAAACCAGCGGATTGAATGGGAAGGGAGAGATGCAGCGGAAGGCGGGATGGACACGGCGCGGCGTTCTCCCAATGGTGCGCTGATTTAAGTTCCGGCGGCAACAGGCGCGGCAGCGGGCACAATTGCAGCGCCGTTGCCGGCGCGATCCGCCGTCTTGGGTGCCGGGGCATCGGCTTTCTTGCCGTACTCGCGGGCACGCGGCGGAATCAGGCTCACATCCACCGGCGAATAGCTGATCTTCGGCGCATCCGCTGACACATCGTACGTCGCGATCGTCGCCTTGAGGAATTCGGCGTCGTCGCGATGAGAGAAGGTCGGCTTGTAATGCGCGCCGCGCGATTCGTTGCGGAGCAACGCGCCTTGGAGGATCGCTTCGGCCAGCACGATCATATCGCGCGTGGCGCGGGCAAAAGAGAGGTTTTGATTGGTCCACATGCCGGTGTCGGAAAGCTTGATGCGCTTGAAGCGCTGCTTCCAATCGTGGCACCGGTTCAGCGTCTGCTGGAGGCGGTCATTATGCCGGACGACGGTGCAGTTGTCGGTCATCCAACGGCCCATTTCCTGCCAGAGCAGATAAGGGTTCTCGTCGCCGGGGTTATGGATCAATGAATTCTGGCGCTCGGTTTCCTGTCGGACGAAAGCATCGAAAACGCCCTGGGGGACATCCGCCGCGGCAAGCGGGGCAACATCCGCGCAGTAATTTTTCACGCACGTGCCGCCGAAGAGGCCGTCGAAGATACAGCTCAAGAGCGAATTGGCGCCCAAGCGGTTGGCGCCGTGGTAGGCGAAAGAGAGTTCGCCCATGGCGTAGAGGCCGGGGATATTGGTCATCATGTTGGCGGGGTCGCCAAATTTAAGGCCGCCGGTCTTTTCGTCTTTCTTGAATCCGGTCCAGAGCCCGCCCATCGAATAGTGGACGGCAGGGAAGATCTTCATCGGCTCATCCAGCGGATCGGTGCCGACGAACTTCTCGTAGATTTCCAGAATCCCTTCGAGCTTGGCCAGTACCTTTTCGCGGCCGATTTTTTTCACGCAGTCGGCCAGGTCGAGATAGACCATGTTCCCGCCGCCGACGCCCAGCTTCATCTCGGTGCAGACCTGGAAGATTTCGCGCGTCGCGATGTCGCGCGGGACCAGGTTGCCGTATTTGGGGTAGCGCTCTTCGAGGAAATAGAAGCGTTCGCTTTCGGGAATATTATTGGGATTGCGCGGATCGCCGGGGCGCGTGGGGACCCAGACGCGG
>CAZCKE010000273.1:0-6118 GCA_964499005.1 uncultured Tepidisphaeraceae bacterium | reverse complement strand
CCCGGCGGCCGGCGCAGCAGCAGCGACACCTGGCGATACGCCCAGGCCTGCTTCGTCAGGTCGTCATAGATGATGAGTGCGTCCTGGCCGTTGTCGCGGAAGTATTCGCCCATCGTGCAGCCGGAGTACGGCGCGATGTACTGCATCGCCGCTGACTCGGAAGCCGAAGCAGCGACCACGATCGTGTACGCCATCGCGCCGTTATTCTTCAGCACTTCCACGACCTGTGCGACCGAAGATTCCTTCTGGCCGACCGCGACGTAGAAGCACTTCACGCCTGTCCCTTTTTGATTGATGATCGTGTCCAGGGCGATTGCCGTCTTTCCCGTCTTGCGGTCGCCGATGATCAGCTCACGCTGGCCTCGACCGATCGCCGTCATGCTGTCGATCGCTTTAATCCCCGTCTGAAGGGGCTCAAACACCGGCTGCCGGTCCGCGATGCCCGGCGCCACAATGTCCAGCTTGCGCGTCTCGCTGGACGCAATCGCCGGCCCGCCGTCCAGCGGCTGCCCCAGCGGATTGACCACGCGCCCCATCACCGCGTCGCCCACGGGCACTTCCAACAGTCGCCCGGTTGTCTTGACCGAATCCCCTTCCTTGATGCTCAAGTAGTCGCCGAAAATGACCGCGCCGATCGAGTCCTCTTCCAGGTTGAATACCTGTCCCATCGTTCCGTTCTGGAACTCCAGCAATTCCGCCGACATGGCGTTGCGCAATCCATAAATGCGCGCGATGCCGTCGCCGACTTCGATGACCGTTCCAACCTCGTTGATCTGGAGCCTCTGCTCGAAGCCGGAGATTTCTTTTTTCAGAACGCTGGTGATTTCCGCGACATTGATGGCCATTGTTGGAACTCGCTCTAAGGGTCTTGGGTTTTGCCCGGTTAGTTTGCGGGCTTCTTTCGTTAATTCGGACGCGCCGCCAGCAATCGCTGCCGCATGGCGGCCAGTTGTGCTCGTACGCTTCCGTCAATCAATTGATCCTGTACTCGCAGGACCAATCCGCCGATGATCGACGGATCGACGTATTGATGCACGACCGCCTCGCGTTTCAAGGAGTCGCTGATTTTCTGCCGGACGCTTTCCAATTGCTTGGCGTTGAGGCTCTGCGCAACCGTAATGTCCACCTCCGCCAGGCCTTGCTGTTCGTCCAGCAGATCGTCATAGGCGCCGCCGATCGCCGCCAGCATTTTCAGTCGCCCTTTCTTGTTCAACAGCAGTAGGAAGTTCAGCACCAATGGGGACGCCTTGCCCGAGAAGATGCTCCGCAGCAATTTTTCCCGCTCCCCGACACTGATCGACGGGTCCGCCAGGATCTGCGCGAACGTTAAGTTCGTGTCGATAATCTGCCGCAAATCGCGCAGCTCTTGACCCACCGAAGCCGCCGACTTGGAGTCATTGGCCAAGTCCAGCATCGCCTTCGCATACGCGATCGCCGCCGGAGATTGATGGTTATCTTTGTGCATCGTTCGATAGGCTCGCGTCTAAACAGATCAGTTCCGCTTGATCGCCTGCATTTCTTCGAGGCTTTGGCTGACCAGCTCGCGCTGATCGTCGGCGTTGAGGCTTCGCCGGATGATCTTCTCCGCCACCGCCGTCGCCAGGTTGGCCGTCTGCACATAAATCTCATTCAGCGCCGTCTGCTTGGCCGCTTCGATCTCCTTCGCGGCCTGCTCCTTGGCCTCCTGTGCTTCCTGCTGGCCCTTGACGCGAATGTTGGCGGCAATCCGCTCCGCTTCCGCGCCCGCCTGCGCGATCATGTCACGCACCTTCTGCTCCGCCGTCACCAGCTGCGCCTGATACTGCTGGAGCGTCTGCTCGGCCTTGAGCCGCGCGGTTTCCGCATCCGCAATATCTTTGCGGATCCGCTCTTCGCGTGCCTTGAGGCCGGCAAGAACATTTTTCCAGGCCGTTTTGTAAAGGATCACGACCAGAAGCGCGAAGATGATCAACACCCAAATGCATGAAACGAGGTTGAGGTCCAGCATTCCTGGCTCACCAGCGTCAGCTAGGATTAGCGGTGAAAGCATGGTCAATCCAGCTCCTTTTGGGAGTCAAAAAGCGCCCAGAAGGTTTGCGGCCCGCCGGGAGCGTCGTAGGTTAAAACAGCTTGCCGACTAGCACGAACGCAAGAATGATCGCCGTGAAGGCGACTCCTTCAACCAGAGCGGCGGCGATGATCATGTTAGTGCCGATTTTGCCGGCGGCTTCAGGTTGCCGGGCAATGCCCTCGACGGCTTGGCCGCCGATCTGGCCGATGCCACGACCGGCGCCGATCACGCCCAGTCCCATGCCGATGGCTGCGCCGCCGATCGCCACGCCCTTGTCGGCGATGAGCGGGGCCACCTGGGCCAGCATTCCTAGTGAGTCTACCATCTGAAACTCCTTCTGATCCTCATCGGATCGGACACGTTATGTAGTGCCGCCTCTTTGTTTGGTAAATCCCGGGAGTCGGCTGGACCGGGGGGGACTGTTAAAAAATATTCTAGTGTTCAGGCGCGACGGCACTGGCAATGAACAGCGTCGTCAAAAACGTAAAGATGTACGCCTGCAAAACCGCGACAAACAATTCAAGGAACGAAATCATCAGATCAAGTCCGCCCAGCGGAATTCCCAGCGCGATCTGCTTCAGCACCGAACCGGAAGAAGCGATCAGTAGAATCAGCACGGCCAGAACCACGTGGCCGGCGACCATGTTTCCAAATAGACGCATGCACAATGCGAATGGCTTGATGACCGCGCCCAGGAGTTCCAGAACCAGCAGCAGGATGTAGAAGGGGATGTCCATCAGCCATTTGGCTTTCGACTCTCCTTCTTGTGGGCGAAACGGATGCGGCGCGAAATTCCAAAGATAAAGCGGCACGGCCAGCAGCATCGCCTTCCCGGGGGTCATTGCCGCGTGTTGCTCGGCGTAGAACTGGGCCGCGGCGGTTTCATGGAGGCCGGCATATTCATCGTCGTGATAGTGCTGGGTTGGATTGGCAAGTGCGCCGGTGTCGGCGGGGACATCGGCGGCGAGAGCTTCGGCTCGCATGTGTTCGATGTCATGGGCCGTCGGATGCTCTTCGCCGTCGCTGTGTTTGTCCTGGTGATGACCGTGCTGGCCGTAACTTCCGTCCATCAGACTCCGGGCAACCATGTCCAGGCCATTAAAATGGATGAAGAAGAAAGCACAGATGGCCAATGTGGCAGTGGTGTTGATGGAGCTGGTGGCGGTGCCGCCGATGTGCTGAAGATGGCCGCCAGAGAACAACTCAATGATTTCTGGGAAAGGAATACAGCCCAGGACATTGCAGAAGAGGATGAAGAAAAATAGCGTCCAGAGGAAGGGGACATATTTGTCGGTATTCTCCTTCAGAGCGGGCCGGAATACTTCGATGCGGAGAAATTCGAGGATTGCTTCGAAGAAATTTTTGGGCCCGGTCGGGGCGGAACTGTCCGCGCGGGAGAACAGCCGCGGAAAGATCAGAAGCATGAGAACGCCAGCGGCCAGCGCCATCAGGCTCTGGTTTGTGAACCATGTCAGATGCGGCCCGAAAATCGGGTGGGGAAGAACGTGTTCCAGCGGATCGGGCGCAGCACCAGCGAGAATGTTCAGCATTTGCCGTGCACTTTCAGAGCTAGTTGCCGTAATTGCTTGGTCAGCAGAAACAGGGAAGTCCAGTAGGAAGCAATGAGCCAGAATGGAAATGGGCCGCGCCAATTGACAACACCGGTGGTGAGCAGGACCGCGGCGCCCGCGATGGTGGTCACGAGATGGATGACCGTGCCGGCAAGAGCGGCTTGCCAGATTTCCGCAGGGTCGCCCTTGCGACGCAAAAGAATCGGCACAAGGCCCAGCGATGCGGCCACGACGACTAACGCGCCGGCGGCGATGGGGTCGATGGCGTGAATGTGAATCCCGGCAAGGTTCAAGCCAACGGCCCATATGCCAATGACGATAGCGACAACTAAGGGGATGATCAGGAGCGATTTCATGGATCAGGCGGCAAGCGAATTCAATCTTTGTTGATTCGCATAGCCTCTTTAATCATGAGGTACATTCCGGCGGCCAGACCGACCAAAGCGCCTCCGACGGGGCCCCAAGTGGTCCAGCCGAATTTCCTTCCCAGCCAGGTTCCGACTAGCAACCCGAGGCCGACACCGACGCCGAGGTAAATGCCCAGCATCATGCCGTCGCCAATTTTTCCGTCATTGCCTTTGGCCATGGCGGATACTTTGTGACATTTTGCACAATGTCAAACCGGGTGCAACACTACCGGGTTCTTCCTCGGCCCTTTATCGGGGCGGTACAGTAGTGGGGCAGGGAGGTTTGGTCAAGGAATCCTGACCGTTCAACTCGCTAAAATGCGCTCGAATAACAGCAACAAACGCTTTTCGACCCCGTCAAAGCATGAGTTGCGCTACCGGCAGGCGGAAACTTGTCCCCCTTTTCAACTCAATGGACATTTACCTTAGACTACACCCATGAACCAAACCGCTCGGGGGAAACTTGCGCTATTGTTTCTATTTGTTGTAGCGGCTGTTGTATTTGTCGCGGGGATCAATTGGGGATTGCCGTCCAAGGACGTCGATCGGTTCTTCATTGCGCCCGATGCTCCGGAACTCATGGATTCGACGATCGCCTATCGCCTTGCGGGGACCGGCATCGATCGCCTGGCAGGGGACTGGGAGGATGATCCCAATCGCGGCGCCGACGTCGCTATGCACCCCATCACCGACCGCAGTCAGCCGGTCACGTTAGTGGCAAACCAAGTCGAAAAAACCGCAAAGCAAATCGCCGATGAAGGCGATCAAAAAATGGCGGCTCTGCTGGCGGCGCAAAAGAAAGCCCAGGACGCCATGGACGAGTTAAATAAAGATCCCGCCGCCCACGTCGACCAGCTTCCCGCTGCCCAGGCGGCACTCAAGGACACTTCCAACGCCGTCGAAGGATATATTGACCATTACAACCAGCAGCACACCGCGGGGCTTGTCGGCGCTGAGCAGAACGATGCGGTGGGGCGAGCGCGAATTCTTCGCCGCTATCGCCTTTACAGCAGCCAGCCTGATGAAATGATCACGTTCCGGTCACTGGCTCAGATGAAGCCGGATGATCGGCAATTCGATCCCAAACTCTACCAATACGGCGGGCTCTGGATTTATCCCCTCGGCGCTCTGCTGAAAGCCGCATCGCTCTGTAATTTGATCACCCTTACAGGCGACCGCGCCTTCTATCTGGACCATCCGGAACAATTCGGAAAATTCTACATCATCGCTCGAGCCTACACGGTCTTCTGGGGTCTGGTCGCTGTTGGGGCAGTCTTTGGCCTTTTGCGCCGATTCACCAACAGCGTGACCGTCGGCGTCATTGGCGGCCTCTGTTTTATCGCGATGCCCGTCGTCTTGAATTCCGTTCACGAGGCCAAGCCCCATCTGCCTGGGACCGCTCTGCTATTGATGGCGGTTCTGGCCGGCGTGAATTACGTGCAGACCGGAAAATTTAAATGGATGCTCTTGGCCGCCGTCAGTTGCGGTTTGGCCGCAGGAATGGTGCTGTCAGCCGCGGCAGGAATTATCCTGGTTCCGATTGCCGCCATCATGCGCCGAGGCGGATTCACACGTTTCCTCCGCGATATTGTCCTGGGCGGCATCATCGCCCCGATCGTCTACTTCGCTGCAAATCCGTATGTTGAGATGCATCTCATCAAGCCGGATGAGCGTGGCGCGCTGATCTCGAATCTCAGCAATACCAAAGCGATGTATTCGATTGGCTCGATCTCCCAATGCGCCGTCGACGCGGCGAAGTTGATCGCCATTGGAATGAGCGGCCCCCTGGCGGTGGCCAGCTTGCTGGGGATCATCCTGCTGCTGCTGATTCGTCGGCGCACGGATGCCGAACCGGCTCCGGGAAATATTCCGCTGGATGCAACCGCCGGCGCCGCGCCCATCGAACTGCAGGCTGAACCCAAATGCCAATGCGGCGGCGCAACAATATTAACATGCGTGGCTTTGGCGACGCTGATTCCCTTCGGGCTATATGCCGCGGGAAAACCCGGCGAATACGCGCGTTTCGCGCTGTTCGGCGACGTCGCCCTGATGATAGCCGCAGTTGCCGGGCTATCTCGCTTGCTGGGGCG
>CAZCKE010000272.1:0-6134 GCA_964499005.1 uncultured Tepidisphaeraceae bacterium | reverse complement strand
GATCACAACACACGTCAAGAGTGACACCAAATATCTCATCGATCCCAAGCGAAGGAAGTAAAATCTGAAATATTACTTCGAGATGGCCAAGCAATTGGTCAAGATGGGGACGAACATCCTGGGGATCAAGGACATGGCTGGGCTGTGCAAGACATATGCGGCGTTTGAACTGGTGAAGGCGCTGCGCAACGAAGTAGGCGTGCCGATCCATTTCCACACGCACGACACCAGCGGCATCAACGCCGGAAGCATTTTGCGAGCCAGCGACGCGGGGGTCGACATCGCCGACGCGGCATTGGCGAGCATGAGCGGGATGACCAGCCAGCCCAATCTGAATTCACTGGTGGCCGCGCTTCAACACACGCCGCGAGACAGCGGGCTGGATCTGGGGGCCCTCAATCGGTTGGCGGATTACTGGGAAGCGGTGCGGCAGCAGTATTACCCATTCGAGGAAGATATGCGGTCGGGCACGGCCGAGGTCTATCACCACGAAATGCCCGGCGGGCAGTACACCAATCTTCGCCAACAAGCCAAGAGCCTGGGGCTGGAGGATCGCTGGCAGGATATCGCCGACGCATACGCTCAGGTGAACGAGATTTTCGGCGACATCGTGAAGGTCACGCCATCGAGCAAAGTGGTGGGCGACATGGCGCTGTTCATGGTGACCAATGGATTATCCGCGGTCGACGTGCTGACGCCCGGCAAAAAACTTAACTTCCCCAAGAGCGTGGTGGAAATGATGCAGGGGGCGATCGGCTTCCCGCCCGGCGGGTGGCCCAAGGTGCTGCAAAAAATCATCCTCGACAGCGCGGGAGCCAAACCGATCAAGGGGCGGCCGGGGGCCAAATTGCCCAAGGCCGATTTCACACAGCTTCGCAAGGAATTAGCGGCCAAGAGCGGTTCGGAGCCGCGCGACATCGACGTGTTGACGTACGTGCTCTATCCGGAAGTCTTTTTGGAATATCAGAAGCACGATCGGAATTATGACAACACCTCGGTGCTGCCGACGCACGCGTTTTTCTACGGGCTTCAAAGCGGCCAGGAGATTTCCGTTGAGATCGAGCCGGGCAAGACGTTGGTGATCAAATATCTGACGGCCGGCGAGGTAAGGGAAGACGGGACGCGAACCGTATTTTTTGAGTTGAACGGACAGCCGCGCGAGGTCGTCGTCGCCGACCGATCACGCGAAGCGACTCTTCACAAGCATCCCAAGGCGGACCCGGACGATCCCGACCATATCGCGGCGCCGATGCCGGGCAAGGTTTCCACCGTCGCGGTGAAGAAAGGCCAGCCGGTCAAAGCAGGCGAGCGGCTATTGTCGATCGAGGCGATGAAGATGGAGACAGCCGTCTACTGCCCGCGCGACGCGACAGTGGCGGATGTATTGGTGAAACCCGGCTCGCTGGTCGCCGCGGGCGATTTGCTGATTGTCCTTCAGGGATAAACTGGATTGTGGAAAACCAACGGTGAAACGACGGCATTCCACGTACGACCTTGCGCGATTGAGGCCGGGGCTCAAACCGTTCCGGCTTTACTGGTTTTCAACTCTGGGAAGCACGAGCGATCATGCGGCAAAGCTCAGGCGGGCCGGAACGCTTTACGCCCCGGCGCTGGTGCTTACAAGCCGACAGACGGCCGGACGCGGCAGAGGAACGAATTCCTGGTGGTCGGGGCACGACGCCTCGGACGTTCTCACGGGCACCTTTGCATTCCCGATCCATGAGCGCCTGGCGCCTCAGGAATTGCCGCTGATCGCGGGGTTGGCCGTGCGGGATGCCGCGGCGGAACTGACGGGGGAAAGCCGGATTCTTCTCAAATGGCCCAACGATCTGCTGCACGATGGGCTGAAGCTCGCGGGGTTATTGTGCGAGCGGGTGAGCAACGTCGATTTGGTGGGGCTTGGAATCAACGTCAATCTGGATCCGGCGCGAGCGCCGGCGAGCTTGCGCCCAAACATCACATCGCTGCTGGCCATTGGCGGCAAAGCATTGGACATGACTGATACGCTGCTGGCGATCGCGCGACACCTGCATCAGGCAGTGCGGTTGCGGATCGAGCAACCGTTTTCGGCATTTGTACGGCGATATGAGAATCACGACGCGCTGGCGGGGAAATCGGTGATCGTCACGCCCAGCGGCGCCGAGCCGGCGATTGACGGTCGATGCGAAGGAATCGATTCATCTGGGCGGCTGCTGGTCCGGCGGCGCGGGACGCTGCATCACATCGTCGCGGGAAATGTCATGGTTGATTCGGGGCGGCGCGGGCAAGGGAGGATTTAAATCATGTTTTCGCGCGCGGCGTCATTTCTGGTCAGCCTGATTCTGATGGCCTATTGGAATCGCGTGATGTCGATGGTTCGCAAGGCGCGCCGGCGAGCGGGGCATTCGGCCAATCTCGTCCCGCGGGAACGAACAGGGCGTTGGATTCGGATATTCTGGATTCCGTTGATCGTTGCGTGGGTTGTGTTGCCGCTATTGCGCGGGCTGGGGGTTGACCATGGCTTTCCGCTGAAGCCGGTAGTCGATTGGCCGATTCTGGCCTGGGTCGGGGTGATCGTCGCGGCCGGCGCGTTTGGGGCCACGATCCCGTGCTGGAAGACGATGGGGAAATCGTGGCGGGTGGGAATCAATCCCCAGGAAACCACCGACCTGGTTCGCACGGGCTTTTATGCGCGCATCCGCCATCCGATTTATGCGTTGTCGATCGTGCTGATGCTCGGAACGGTCGCCGCATGCCCGACCCCGCTGATGATCGGGATCGCGGTCATCCATGCCATTCTGCTTTACTATGAGGCCAGCCGGGAAGAGGCGAACCTTCGGCGCATCCACGGGCAGGAATATGAAGCGTATTGCCGGCGCACGGGCCGGTTCTTTCCACGTCTTGGCCATATTGCGCCGCCCGCACATTCGGAACATTCAGCACAATAAACAACGCAGAAATAAGCAGGCGCGCACCAGTAGCAGGAAATTGAGGCTTCATAATATGGGGATTTTCCAAGGCTGATTCGAGACCGGGCCATCGGGCAGATTCCCCAGATTGATACTTCCAGATTTTCGCAAGCCACTGGTAATTCCAGTCGATACGCAAAATGCCAGTGCGGAGGAGGACGTCCCACAAAGAACGGGACGGTGTAGCTGTGAATCAAGATAAAACCAGTCGAGGCGAATGCGAAGCGTGCGGCAAGGGCCCGCGCACACTGACCACCATCGACAGCGGGCAAGGCCTGTGTCGAAATTGTCTGCGTGAGTTTCGGCCTCCGCGCGACAAGAATCAGGCCAGCCTGAAGGAGATCGCCTACCTTCGGGAAACCGGGTTCGACGTTGCCGACAACCTGAGCAAACAGGAATGCAAGCGGCTCATGCTGGTGGATAAATTCCGTCGCTCCGGACAACAAGAACCGGCTGCTTCGTCCGGCGAGCCTGCCAACCAACTTCGATTTGCCAGCGGAACCTAACGTCACGGCAAGCCATTCAACTGAACAAACCATTCGGGGCGCCGGTCTGATGATCGAGCGCCCTGAATTCGCGCTTACAAAACCATTTTCTCTCGCACATCGCGTTGTCCCGGCTGGGTCTTGACGGGAAGGATGACCCAGAACGTCGCGCCTTTGCCGGGAATGCTTTGAACGCCGATGGTACCGCCCATCAAAGTGGTCAACTCGCGTGAAATCGCCAGGCCCAGACCGGTGCCGCTGTGCTCACGAGTGACTGAGCCGTCGATTTGCCGGAATTTTTCGAAGATCAGTGCGTGTTTTTCCGGATCGATGCCGGGGCCCTGGTCGGAAACGGAAATTTTTACCTTCCCCTCCTCGGCGGGTTGGGCAGTCAGTTCGACGCGGCCGCCGGGGGGCGAAAATTTGATCGCATTCGAGAGGAAATTGTAAAGCACTTGCTGAACCTTGGCCGGATCGGTGTGAATGATCGGCACATCGGCGGCGACGCTGGGAACAATCGAGAGATCTTTGCCTTCGGCCAGGGGCTTGAGCAGGTTGATCAATCCTTCAAAGACATCGCCCAGGGAGAGCGGCTCGGATCGCACATCCATGCGGCCGGCTTCGATCTTGGCCAGGTCGAGCAAATCGTTGATCAGTTCCAGAAGGTTTCGACCGGAACTGAGAATGTTTTGGAGGTAACGAACAGCCTTGGGGTCGGGATCAGCGCCAACGGTTTCTTTGAGCAATTCGGCAAAACCCAAGATCGAATTCAACGGCGTCCGCAGCTCATGGCTGACATTGGCAAGAAATTCGGTCTTGAGCCGATTGGATTCGTAAAGGGCGACATTGGTCTCAGCCAATTGCCCGAGCTTCAAGTCCAGCGCCTTATTGATCGAGCGAAGCTGCTCGTCGCTGGATTTGAGGTTGGCCAGCATGGTGTTGAACGTCTCGGAGAGCTGCTGGAATTCATCGCCGGTACTGATGTCGGAGCGGATATTGAGATCCCCCTGACTGACCTTTTCTGCCGTTTCCTGAAGCACTCGGACCGGTTGAAGGATGAGGCCGGTGACGATGAAGTACAAAACGCCGATAGCCAGGGCTCCGGCGAGCATTCCAGCCAAGAGGATGAACATCCGGTTGAGGAAGAGTTCGCTTTGGGGCTGCGATTTAATGTCCACTACGGCAATCCCCAGCAGACGCCGAGCGCCGGGAAGCGTGCTTGGCAATGTCGTCAGTGATTGGGGAACGGCAGAGCCCGTTTCTTGATTGTGGCAATTTGCGCAAGCTTGCTCGTTATACAGGGGCATCGCCAGGCGATATCGATAACTGTTGGTCTCCCGTGAATGATAAGTGAGTTCAATATGAAACTGATCCGGCTCCTCCGCAAACTGCTGCAGGGCATGTAGTTCAAAGCGTGTGATGGGGATGGATTTGGGCGGATTCACCGGAATCATGCGCGGCCAGACATAATCCTGAGTTTGCGACGGAATTGTGGCCGGAATCACATGCTGGGGACCGTCGGGCTGGCTTTCCCGGGCGATATGTTCCAGCAGCATCTGATCTTTAACACCTTCAGCGGTCTGGAGGTTGACCTCGTTGCTCAGGCCCTCCATGCGTTTCCAGGGAACATAAAGGGCCGCTGCAATAATCAGGACTACGGCAGCGCCGAAAAGTAGTTGGCATTTGGCTGCCAAGGAAATACGCAATTGACGAAGCCGCCTGAGCATGCGCCGCGCATTGTAACGCCGCATGAATCGACTGTCTGAGGTGAGAGGAAGGTTTTCCTAACGCCATTTTGTCGTTGTCGGGGTCTATGCCCCTGTGGTATGAACATGTCTGAACAATCCGCTGGACCTCATCGGGTTGGCTTTGGTTTATTATTTTGGGAAGAGATTTATTCCGCGTATCCAGATCACACGCATACGCGAACATTCATACGAGGCATCGCAATGGCAATCTCCGGACGAATTCTCGTCGTCGAAGATCACGAAACCGAACGCAGGGCATTACAGGCAATTTTGAAAATGGAGGGATTGACCGTCTTTACCGCTGAAAATGCGGACAAGGCGGTTGGCTATCTGGAGGAAAACATCGATGTCGTGCTGAGCGACCTGCACTTGGGGGATGTAAATGGGCAGGAACTGCTGCACCTCTGGAAAAAGAGCAGCCCCGAGACTCAGTTCATCATTTTCACGGGTGACCGGAGCGTTAATGGCGCGGTCGAGGCGATCAAATCGGGAGCGTTCGATTACATCATTAAGCCGGTCAACCCCGACGAATTGATCCTGCTGATCCGCCGGGCGATCGATCTCCAGAGAAAAGAAGAAGAGATCGAAAACCTCCGCCAGCGGCTGGATCAGAAGTTTGGGCTGGACGCGATCGTGGGGCAATCGGGCGTCATGCAGTCGGTGTTCGATAAGGTGCGGCGGGCGGCCCCGGTGGATAGTACGGTTTTGATCCTGGGAGAAAGCGGAACGGGCAAGGAATTGGTCGCGCAAGCGTTGCACCACAATAGCCCGCGTAAAAAGGGCCCCTTCGTGGCGGTCAACTGCGCGGCGATGCCGGCGACGCTGGTGGAAAGCGAATTGTTCGGCCACGTCCGCGGCGCCTTCACAGGTGCGACGGAGCATCGCATCGGCCGATTCGAGCAGGCCCAGAGCGGGACGCTGTTCATCGACGAACTCGGGGATTTCGAGCTGGG
>CAZCKE010000271.1:0-6152 GCA_964499005.1 uncultured Tepidisphaeraceae bacterium | reverse complement strand
AAGGCGTTTAATACCATCGTCGGACTCATCGTCCTTGACAAAAACAATCCCCCAACCACCCAGCCCGTTCAATAATCCCAATGCGCGACCGCGATGTCCTCTCTCTTTTAGCGACCGCACTTATGCAGCGCGTCGGCTGGCGCCTGAAGTCGTAAAATCTTATCCACATGCTCATCCTTGGCATTGAATCCACCTGTGATGAAACCGCCGCCGCCCTCGTTTCCAACGGTGTCCACGTTCTCAGCGACGTTGTCGCCAGCCAGGAGCAACTCCACGCGAAATTCCGCGGCGTCGTCCCCGAGATCGCCAGCCGCGCTCATATCGAGAATATTCTCCGCGTCGTGCGCGAGGCCCTCGACAGCGCCGGGATGACTCTGAACCAAATCGATGCCATCGCCGTCGCCCACCGCCCCGGCCTGATCGGCTCCCTCCTGATAGGCGTCACCGCTGCCAAAACCCTTGCTTGGACCCTCGGCAAACCTCTCATCGGCGTTGATCACGTCCAGGCCCATCTCTACAGCGTCCGCCTCGAAACAGCCGCCGATGTTCCTTTCCCCGCCGTCGGCTTGGTTTGCAGCGGTGGCCACACCGCCCTCTACCGCATCAATGATTTTCTAAACGTCGAGCCTCTCGGCACCACCATCGATGACGCCATCGGCGAAGCCTACGACAAAGTCGCCGCGATTCTTGGTTTGGGTTATCCGGGCGGCCCCGTCATCGACGCGCTGGCCGCCCAGGGCAATCCCGCCGCCATTGCCTTTCCGCGCAGCCGCCTCGGTCGCGACTCGCTGGATTTCTCCTTCAGCGGGCTGAAAACGTCCGTCCTCTATCACGTTCGCGGCTATCAGGGCCAGCAGCACGATCCCGCCACGCTCTCTCAGCAGGAAATCCGCGACATCGCCGCTTCCTTCCAGGCTGCTTGTGTCGACGTGTTGGTCGAAAAAATTCGCCGCGCCGCCAAATCCATCAACGCCCGCTCGGCAGTCGTCGGCGGCGGCGTCTCCGCCAATCGCGGTCTCCGCCACGCCCTCTCCCAATTTTCAATTCCTGTTTTCTTCCCTCCGATGCGATACTGTACCGACAACGCGGCGATGATCGCGGGACTTGCTTTCCCGATGCTCTGTGCTGGACAAAAAAGCGAGCTCGATCTGGATGCCATCCCCAATGGGCAAATCCTCATTGCAAATCCTTAAAAGCCCCCCGCGCCTTCCCGCGCGTCCCGCCGATGGTCACAAAGGCCTCTTCGGCCGCGTCCTTGTCGTCGGCGGCTCCGACGACATGCTCGGCGCCCCCATTCTCGCGGGCAGCGCCGCCCTCCGCACCGGCAGCGGTCTCGTCGAAGTCGCCATGCCACGCTCCGTTCTGGCCCATGGCTTGACGATCTGTCCTGAGCTCGTCGGCCTCGCACTCGATGACAATACCGTCTCTGACGATCGTCTCCTTGCCAGCGCTCACAAAGCCGATGTTCTGGCCATCGGCCCGGGCCTGGGTCAATCCGATTTCGTCTCCCGCCGCGTCGATTTCCTCATTCGCCTGGCCAAACCTGCTGTTATCGACGCCGATGCCCTTAATTATCTGGCTTCGCTCGACGCCTGGCCAAAAACTTTTGCTGCCCAGGCCGTTCTCACCCCTCATCCCGGCGAAATGAAACGATTGGGAAAACTTTTTGGCATCGATGACGTTCCGTCCGATGAAAAAGGACGCATCGCCGTCGCCATCGCCGCCGCCAAAGCCTTTGGCCAGATCATTCTCCTCAAAGGCCACCGCACGATCATCACTGATTCCCAGCGCCTCTACATCAACACCACCGGCGACAGCTCCCTTTCCAAAGCCGGCGCCGGCGACATTCTCACGGGCATGATCGCTTCTCTCATCGGGCAGCACATGCCGCTCTTCGAAGCCGCTTGCGCAGCCGCCAACCTCCATGGGCGCGCGGGAGAGTTGGCAGGCAGCAGGATCGGCCGCCGCTCAGTGCTGGCCCGGGATGTGATCGCCCTGATTCCTAAAGCGATTGGCGCGTCACGCCTTTAGATAGGGCCTCAACCATAATTTGGCTCGAGAAAAACTTACCCCTGGCCCTCTCAGATCCTCTGAGAGGGCCAAGAGCGAATTCGACCGATCACTTCAATGTATGCGTGCCATGCGTCATCGCGCCGCCGGAGCGGTTAAGTCGCGATCGCGCCCCCAACTCTCTTCGACGTAGTCGCGCGGATCCATGAATTGAGCGCCGCTTTTAAGATTTAAAATTCCAACAATTTAAAAATCGATCACGCCTTAACAGCGGTCGCTTGAGTTTTCGTAATCCCCACCAGGCTCGCGCATACGGTGATCAGCTCTCCCGGCCCGACGGGCTTTGCGATATGGATTTGAAACCCCGCATCCAACGCCTGCTGCTGATCTTCCCTGCGAGCGAAGGCAGTTAGCGCGATGGCCGGTGTCTGGCCGCCTCGTTCCGGTACCAGCCGACGGATCTGGCGGATGAATTGATAGCCGTCTTCTCCGGGCATTCCAATATCACTCACGATCACTTGCGGACGCTCCCGCTGGACAATTTCCATCGCCTCCGCCGCTTCCCCGGCGCTGATCACGGTCGCTCCGCTCTCGGCCAACATTCGGCTCGTGACCTCGCGCCCGTCCTTTTCGTCGTCCACCACCAATACCTTAATGCCGCGCAAATCGAGCAGATCCCGTTCATCGGCTTCCGGAAGCAGGTCCGCAACCTGTTCCGTCGCCTCTTCCTTGTTTTTGGCCTTCTCCGTCGAAAGCGGCAATGTAATGCTGAACGTCGCGCCTTGACCTTCCCCGCAACTCCTGGCTCGCACGCTGCCGCCGTGAAGCTCCACCAAATGTTTCACGATCGCGAGGCCCAGCCCGAGCCCCCCATACTTACGCGTCGTCGAGGCATCCTCCTGGCGAAACCGCTCGAAAACATACGGCAGAAACTCCGGCTTAATTCCCCGGCCTGAATCGATAACGCTCAACTCATAGTGGGAATCCGCCTTCTCCAGGACGACTCGGACGTCGCCTCCCTTGGGAGTGAATTTCACCGCGTTGGAGAGCAGGTTCCACATGACTTGCTGCAATCGGCCCGAATCCCCCCAGATTGCCCCCGCGTTGGGATCCATCATCTTTTCGAGCCGCACTCCTTTCGCGTGAGCCGCCGGGGCCACTGCCTCAATCGCCTCATCCATCACCTGGGCCAGCCCGATTCGCTGGATATTCAGCCGCACTTTTCCTGAAATAATTCGGCTCATGTCCAGAAGATCTTCGATGAGCTGTGTCTGCGACCGCGCGTTTCTCTCAATTGCATCGATCCCCTGGGCGAAATCTTTTTCGCTCCTGCCACCGCGTTTCAACAACTGAGACCACCCCAGGATCGCATTGAGCGGTGTTCGCAGCTCGTGAGACAAGGTTGCAAGAAACTCATCCTTCATCCGTCCCACGCGCTCCGCTTCCGCCCGTGCCGCCCGCTCCGCATCCAGGAGCCGCTCGTGTTCATCGGCCAGTCTTTTCTTCTCCGTGATGTCGGTCCCTGTGGGAGCGATGAATAGGATGCGGCCCGCTTCGTCCTTCACCGGAGCCAAAATGAGATCGACAAACCGATCACTTCCGTCCGCTAGAAAATAGTTCGTCTCACACCGAAAGAATCTCCCGGCAGCGGCCTCCATGGACCCCGTCCGCACCAATTCCACCAATCGAGGGGATGGGCTCCACCATCCACAGTCCCAAAATTTCCTCCCGATGACTTCATCTCGCGTGAACCCGCAGGCGTCCAGGCAAAGACGGTTGGCTTCGATGATCGTACCGTCCAACGCCATGATGCCCGCAAAGTAAGACCCCTGGTCAAAGAACGTGCGAAACTTGGCATTCACTTCGGCGGTCGCGATCGACGCGGTCATCGTCCGCCGCTCCTGATCCTCGGCCCTTTTGCGTTCGGTGATGTCCACGGACGCGCCGTGCAGTCGCAGAGCCTTACCGCTGGCGTCGCGCACGATCCCACCCCGCGCATAGAGCCAGCGCTCCTTCCCGTCCCGCAGCCTAATACGAAATTCGTGATCGAACGGCAGATCGCGTTCGGTCGATGCCGCGATTGCCGCCTCTATTCCAGCGCGATCCTCAGGGACGATCAAACGGCGCCATTGGTCCGCCTTTATCTTGGTTTGATCGGGGGAAAAGCCCAGCAGCTCCGCCATAATCGGCGAGAGCGTGCACTCCCATGTGTCCGCGCTCATGTACCAAGATCCTGTTCGGCCGGCTTCCGCCGCAAAGCGGTGAAACTCTTCGCTCTCCCGCCGCGACGTTTCGGCCCGCAATCGTTCCGCCGCCTCGCTGCGCAGCAGCTCATTTGTGGTTTCCAGTGTCGCCAGATTGGAAAGAGCTCCGACGGCTGCCGACGCAAACTCGCACAGGCTTCCGATGAGCCGCGCATCTTCTGAATCAAATCGCTTTTCGGGCGTTTGCGAAAGGACCCATACCGTGCCGACCGGCGTCTTGCCGCGATAAAATGGAACCAGAAGCACTTCATGAATGGCGGGGCTGACCTTCAAGATGTCCGGAAAGTAACGCGCCGGATCGCTCATCAGTTGCGTGGCATTGCGATCCAGGACCGTTCCACAAGGGCTGAAATTTCGCGGCATGGTGCCGCCCAGGTATTTGGCAAACTGACCGGCAGTCGCGCGCCAGCGGAAGGTACCGCCCGTTTCCGCGTCATGTTCCAGAATACTGATTCCCGCCGACCCCGCGCCGCAAAGCGCCAGCGCCGTGTCCACCAGCTTTTGTAGCACCGTGCGCGGCGAGTCGGCCAATTCCCTGGCAAGAGCAACCAGTGCCTTGCTCTGAGCCTCATAATCGGCAGGACGCTTGGGGCGATGCCCCAATTCCTCGGTGTTCACCACATCATCGAGCGAGAAAACCGCGCTATGAGCCGCCAATCGCCCGTCGGCTTGCTTGCGGTCGGTCGTATCGATGGGAGATTTTCTCGCGTTATCGTACAAAATAGAGCCCACAGCTTCACGTTGTCTTTTCCAGGGATGATCGTTCAGTATTTTAAGCGTTTCGGGCGATAACGTGCAACGCCATCTTTTCCGCACCGTCGGCATCCCCTCCCGAACCCCAGTTCCTCGCCGCCGGTGTCGTCTCTTTGCCTGGCCTGCGAATTTGAAAATCGCGACTAAGACACGCCGCATGAAAATCTTCACGCTTCCATTAGAATTCCAAGGATGAGCTTCGACGATGATCGACCTGACGACGATCTCGAAGACGACCCCGAAAATCCCGACGAATCCGACATGGACCCCACCGATTCGGTCGACAATACCGATCCCTGCCCTTATTGTGGCAGGCCGCTTTACGAACGAGCCGAGGCCTGCCCCCATTGCGGCAACTACATTTCCCAGGAAGATTCCCGCTCCCACAATCCTCTTTGGCTCATCCTCGGCGTGATTTTCTGCGTTGCCATGATCCTCTGGGTCTGGGTCGTCAAGAATTGGTGAAGTTCATGGGACGAGCTTAACTCGTCGGCTCCCAAGATCACCATCAGGCAGTAAAGACGAGCCGGTGAATGGCGATCCGTGGGTTTCATCGGGAGAAAGGGGGTATTCCGAAAGGGGCCTTCGATGGATTGGGTTTACGGGCGATTGAGGGGTTTTTCCATGTCGTGAATTTTGGCGACGCGGCGGCGGCAGTCAGGGTCGGTGCTGAAGCGGGCGTCGAGGAAGGCTTTTAATAGATCGTTGGCGAGCCAGGGGCCGACAATTTGAGCGCCAAGACACAGGACGTTGACGTCGTTGTGTTCGACGGCCTGGTGGGCGGAGTGAACGTCATGGCAGACGGCGGCGCGGATGCCGGGGATTTTGTTGGCGGCCACGGCGGCGCCGATGCCGGTTCCGCAGACGAGGATGGCACGCTGGGATTGGTTGGTCAAAATCGTCGCGCAGACTTCGCGCGTGATATCGGGGAAATCGACGGGGTCGGGTGTGAAAGAGCCAAGCTCGAGCACGGCGTGGCCCAAGGCGCGGACAGTGGCGATGACATGGGCTTTCATATGAAAGCCGGCGTGGTCCGGGCCGAGGGCGATGATCATTACGAAACCCTTCGGGGGCGGCGGTGGCCTGAACATCACATCCTCCGCGTTGCGCTTATAGTAAGGAGAT
>CAZCKE010000270.1:0-6157 GCA_964499005.1 uncultured Tepidisphaeraceae bacterium | reverse complement strand
AAATATCTCAACGCCCGCCTCGCACGCGCCTACACGCGCCAAGGCACGTTCGTGACCGCTTTCTACGCGGTGCTCGATCCCGCCACCCGCGTGCTGAGCTATTCCCGCGCCGGGCACAATCCGCCTCGCCTCGTGCGAAACCAAAGCGTCCTGTCCCTGGATTCAGGCGGCGGCTTGCCCCTGGGAATTCTGGATGAAGAACTCTACGAACAATCGACCATCACGCTGGAGCGTGGCGACTTGCTGCTTCTGTACACCGATGGCATCACCGAAGCGATGTCCCCTTTCAAGCCGGCCAATGGGCGCCAACTGTTCGGAATCAACCGCCTTGATCAACTGCTGCTCGATTGCGGGCCCAGCACCCCTCAGAACTGTATTGACCGGATTCGGACCGAGGTATCTGCCTTCAGTGCAGGCGCGCCCCTCATGGACGATCAGACCTTGATCGCGATCCGGTGTTTGTGACGCCTGCCGGGGATGCCGGCGAAGATTGCCACGCGACGGCGGCGCGGAGATTTGAAATTTATTCAATTCAAACACTATACATGCAACCGTTTCGGACCCAACGCCTTGCGAATAAACCGGCCCAACAAGCCGCTGGGCCACTACAGGATACTGAATCGACGCGAGATGGTCGTTGGAATTAATGGACGATCCTCTACTGGTCGCGACGCCGTAGTTGTACTGCGTCTTCTGGCTGTTGATGCCCGATGGCATGGCCGCCTGACAACACCGGTAATTAGTGATATTGGGCGCCAAAATAGGTGACTGTCCCCCATCTTCAGTCAACTGTGAAGACGGCAAATTCCATGACGGAGGCAACTAATGAATCGGCTCATGACGCGAATGTGGTTTTCAGTTTGCTTGGCAGCATTAATGTGCGCATTGAATGGCTGTGCCAGTCAGTCGGATAATGGATCGGCTTTGTCGCAGACGCAAAATGTGCCCGAGTTTGCAGCTCTCACGAAACCCGCAGCGATTAATCAACCATCCGAAACCGGTTCGTTCGTAATATTTGGTCACGGTGGCAGCGATGGCTTATTGGTGGATGGCTTGGATGACTATATTGCCAGGTATGGGCTCGCCGGTTGGCGAAGGGGAAGTAAGGATACAAGGTGGATTAGCAAAGCCACCGATAGAGTCTCGCCCGCCACATTGCCTTCTGTCAAATCGTTTGATGAAACAGTTTCTTTGGGACATCGCGTTCGCGACTTTTTTGTGGCAAAGTATGTTAATCTTCATCCAGAGCAGGATTTCCGAAGCTATTTTGACCAAAAAGCGACAGAAGCCACAAAGACGGCCTGCATCAACATAATTTTAAAGAATCTCGGTGATCATTAAATTGCGGTCCTTGATTGAAGCAGATAAAGGGACATGAAACGGGGGACGCGGCTAGATATTTATCAATATCTACAATAGAAGTCTGCGGTTCATTAATCACTCAACAAACAAAAATGAGACGCTTTTCCCCTGCCCCAAACCCCTCCCGCCTCCTCCGCCGTCATAACCCTCTTCAGATCAATGCGTTGCACAAAGCCAATTAGTTAGCATACACTAATCGTTTCCTCAAAAGCGCCCCAAAGCGCCTCATTCTGTCTCATTCCGGAAGCCCGCCTCTTTTGGTAAAAACTGGGGATCTAGGATTCGAACCTAGACAAGCAGATCCAGAGTCTGCTGTGCTACCGTTACACCAATCCCCAAAAGTCCCCGAAAACCTGCCGTTTCCCGGGTGCAGCGATACTACACCAACTCAAAACGCTTGGCCAGACTCATCCCGCCCCCGCCCCGATCCTCACAGCGTCGTCGTCAGCAGTTTCATCAGTCGGGCATGGTAATCGAAGCTTTGCTTGGACAATTTCTCCAAAAAATCCTTCCGCTGCGGGTTGTCCTCGTGTTCGGCCAGCCCCTTGGAGATGTGGGCCGCGTAGTTCATCGCCTCCGCCTGGATGAAGATCAGCCGCTGCTCGAAATCCTTCCCGCTGGAGGTCAGCAGCGCGTGGGCCTCATCGTCCGCCTGCAGATCCCGGCTGTGCTGCTCGGCATACGGAAGGTCCGGCACATCGTACTCCACCCGATTATCGCTCTTGGGGAATTCATCCATCTGCTTCTTGGCCGCCTGGCAAAAATTCCCGATCTCCCGCACCAGATCCCCCAGCCGGTCATCCGCGCTCTTGAAGATGAAAATCTTCCCCACGTCGCTTTCATCGCTCATCAACTTGTAGAGCAGGCTGTACCCTTCGTTGCGCTGACGAAAGATCCCGCCATTGGCCGAAGGCGGCTTGGGAGTGGAGGAGCAACCGGACAGAATGAACATCAGCGAGAGTAAAAAATTGCTGCTTCCCGAATGTCGGCCCATATCCGGTTTATATCCGCGGTCCTCAATTTTGAGAATCGGCTAACTCGATCTTAGCGGGGCCGATATCAGGCCAGGCAACACTTTGCCGCTGGGGCCCCAAATCTCGGCAGAGACGCCGGCGCCTGTAAAGGCGACGATATGATCGGCGTTGCGAATCCGGTCCAGCAGCTCGGGACCAGCGGGCGGCATCATGATTTCCCAGGATTCTATCCCCCGAACGAAGCCCGATATCTCCGGCATTCGATGCAAAGCAGTGCGCTCGGTATAATATGCTCCATAACTTCGGAGAACCCTTGACCCTGCATAATTATCTTTTGTTTGTTACGGCAAGCATCGTGCTGGTCCTGGCGCCCGGGCCGGACATGATCTACATGCTCAGCCAATGCATCGCGCAAGGACGCAAAGCAGGATTGATGGCCGCCCTTGGTTTCAACCTCGGCGGATATGCCCACCTGACGGCCGCCGTGATGGGCCTTTCGGCAATTTTGGCCACATCGTCCCTGGCGTTCGCACTCGTCAAATGGATCGGAGCCGCATATTTGATCTACTTAGGCATCATGGCTTTTTACGGCAAGCGCGGCTCGATCAAGTTCAACACCCACAACACGCCGATCCGAACCGGCAGAACCATTTTCTGGCAGGCATTTCTGAGCGATGCGCTCAACCCGAAAGTCGCCATCTTCTTTTTGGCGCTGCTGCCCCAGTTCATCAATGCAAAATCGCCCCATCAGACCGCCCAGATTATTCTGCTGGGCATCACGGTGAACAGGATCGCCCTAGCGATAATTGTTGAATTGAATCGGAATCCCCGGCGGATTTGCCCGCACCAGCGCCATCACGGCCTGAAGATCGTCTTTCTTTGCCCCGCTGACGCGAAGCGCTTCGCCCTGAATCCGCGCCTGCACTTTCAATTTGGAATCCTTGATCAGCTTTTGAATCGCCTTGGAAGTATCGTGATCGATCCCCTCATTGAGCTTGACTTTCTGGCGGACCGTTTTGTGGGTCGCCTGCTCGATTTTCAGGGCCTCCATGCACTTGGGATCGACGCCGCGCTTGACCATCTTGCCGATGACCACCGACCTCACGGCCTCCAGCTGCGGTTCGGCATCGGCCGTCAGCGTCAGCTCTTTTTCCTTCCGGTGAAACTCCACCGAAGCGGCCGTCCCCTTGAAATCATAGCGCGTGCCGATCTCCTTCTGCGCCTGCGTGATCGCGTTGTCCATTTCCTGAAGGTTCAGCTCAGAGACGATGTCGAATGACGATTCACCCATTCGAATCCGATTCCTTTTCCTGAATGGCCCGCGAACGAGGCGGAAGGTTCAACCCAGGCGGAAAGCGGCGATCCCCTTATTGCGTCCTCTTCTTGATCTCATCCCGAATCCGCGCCGCATCTTCATATCGTTCCGTCTTCACCGCTTTCTCCAACTGCTGCTGGAGCTTGGCCATCGGATCGACCGGCAGCTTGCGGCGAATTTCACGCCCCAGCTTCTTCAGCACGCGCACCTCGCTCGATTGCCCGTATGCTTCTTCCTGGCCAAAGCGGGTGAAGAATTCCTTGATCGTCGCCAGCGCTCGGTTCACACAGGCGAGGGCGGCTTTGAAATCCTCCCGCTGGCAAAGAATCGACGCCTCGGCGCGGGCGTTCATCATCATGATGTACGGCCGGTATTGCTCCAGCACCAGCCGGTCCCGTTCGTCGCCGGCATACTTGGTGCACAGGTCCAGGACGCGCAGGTTCCGGGCCGTGTCGCGGACCACGCCCGTGAAATCCTCCAGGAAGAACAGCCCGATATACCGGTGATAGTACATCGCCGCTTCCTCGCGAAGGAGTTGGCATTGCTGGGAATCGAGGTGAAAGCCCAGTTCCGTGCCATTGCGCGTACGATGGTCGTCCAGTTCCTGCTCGAAATAATCCAGGAGCGATTCGCAGCCGTGCGGGCGCGTGCCGTCCGGCCGTCCCGTCAGTTCCATCTGGAACAGGCCCAGGTCGAGCCGCATTTGGAGCTTAGGCGCTCCGTCCATGCCGACGATCTTGCGGACTTTGATCCCGCCAGGCTCGTAGTCCCATCCTTTGAGGACGGGAGAGATATCCTTGTTGAGGTCTTTGCCGAGGATGTCTTTGCCCAGGATATCCTTGTTCGGAATCCTGCCTTCATCCCTGGAAGGGCCGACATCGCGATTCATAAGCCGAAAACTCACTTTCCGCTGAGCCCGCCGCTCTCGGAGGTTGCGGCAGTCTCGTTAAAGGAATTATACCAATTTCCGACCAAGTATAGGCGCGGGAGCATTGATGCCGACAAGCAGCCCACAGCGGCAAACTCAGTAAAAATTGGCGGCAAACACCCTCGAAACCCGCAAAATCGCATCCCTTGGCAGAATTATGCCGAATGTTCAAAGGGTTGATGGGATGAGGGTTGCGGCCGACGACTGCCGGATACAAAATGAAAGGGGTGGCCTATGGACGAAACGGTCAAATGCGCATGCAGCAGTTGCCAGTGTAGAGTCCCTCGCGAAAAAGGCGTGGTACGCGATGGAAAAGTTTACTGTAGCCGAACTTGTGCCTATGAATGCACCCCGACCACCTGCGTCTGCGTGCACGACCGCTGCGAGAACAAACCCCGCTAGTAAAGTATGACCGCTCTTTTCTTTCCCTCCTTCGGCACCTCCGGCCTTCGGCTCTGAGGCTCAGGCTCGAAAAGGGAAGAGGACAGGGCGGGGGGTCTGCTTCGCAAAAATATCGCCCTTCCCATCAACTCGTTGCGAACCTCCGTCTTCAAACCTCAATTTGAAATAGTTTCCACAAGAGCTCGCGCCGGTACTCGCTCAGCGGCCCGTCATTTGCTCCAGCCTCTCGGGGTAGCGAGCCCCTTGAACGGTGATCTTCGAGGCCGCGTTATCGATGTCACGCAGATCGCCGGACGTGAGTTCGACCGCGACTGCGCCGATGTTCTCCTCCAGGCGATTTAGCTTCGTGGTACCCGGGATCGGAACAATCCACAGCTTCCGCGCCAGCAGCCAAGCCAGCGCGATCTGAGCGGGCGTTGCGTTCTTTCGTTGGCCGATTCTGGCGAGCAGATCAATCAAGACCTGATTCTCCCTCATTGCCTCGGGCGTGAATCGCGGTAGCGTGCTGCGGAAATCGGTGCCATCGAGCTTGGTATTCTCATTCATCGCGCCGGTAAGGAAGCCCTTACCCAGCGGGCTATACGGGACAAAACCGATGCCGAGTTCCTCCAAGGTCGGTATCACTTCCTTCTCGGGGGTTCTGGTCCACAAAGAATACTCGCTCTGGAGAGCGGTGATCGGCTGAACCGCGTGCGCGCGGCGGATCGTTTTCACGCCTGCTTCGGAAAGACCGAAGTGCTTGACCTTCCCCTTCTGAATCAATTCCTTCACCGCTCCGGCCACGTCTTCGATCGGCACATTCGGGTCAACTCGATGCTGGTAACACAGATCGATCACGCTGGTCTTCAACCGCTTGAGCGACCCTTCGACGGCCTGCTTGATCTGCTCGGGCCGACTATTCAGACCTGCCGCTCCCGGCCGATGATCGCTGCCACTGAGGTCGAACCCAAATTTGGTTGCAATCACCACCTGCTTGCGAAAGGGAGCGAGCGCTTCGCCCACCAGTTCTTCGTTGGTGAAGGGTCCGTAGACCTCGGCGGTATCGAAAAAAGTGATGCCGCGATCCACGGCCGCATGGAGCAGGGAGATCATCTCCTGCTTGTCCTTGGGCGGGCCATAGGAAAAGCTCATTCCCATGCAGACAAGACCGAGTGCCGAAACGTAGAGGTAGGTTTT
>CAZCKE010000269.1:0-6170 GCA_964499005.1 uncultured Tepidisphaeraceae bacterium | reverse complement strand
TTGGAGTTGGTCAATAACTTCCTGGATGTATCCAAGATTGAAGCCGGTAGAATGACTATTGGAAAACACCCCCTTTCCATGGCAGATTTAATTGATAATGTCGTCCAAAATTTCCAAATGCAAGCCGGTGAATTGGGCATTGATTTGGTCAAAGAAGTCGCCCCAAATCTTCCCGTGATTACCGGCGACCCGTTTCAAATGGAACGGGTGCTCAGCAATCTCGTTAGCAACGCCATCAAGTTTACCTCGCGTCCGGGCATGGTGGTGGTGAAAGCCAAAATAGCTTCCGACGGTATGCACATTTCCGTTTAGGATTCCGGTCAGGGAATTCCCAAAGAGGAGCTTCCCCAATTATTCAGCCGCTATTTTCGCACCAAATCCGTACAAGGAAAAGTCAAAGGGACGGGACTGGGTCTTTATATCGTTAAATCTATTATTGACGCGCACAATGGAACTGTCGAGGCGCAGTCTGAACTCGGCAAAGGCACCACTTTCAATGTCTATCTCCCGGCAGCCAAAGGGCCTGCGGTCACGGCCTAAGCAGTTATTCTTGGATCAACGTTGTTGTCTTAGATGTCAATAACTGCTAAAATCCTAAAATAGCATGGCCATGGACGTACGCATTACTCCAACGGCCCTGGCCGAGCTGGCGACGCTGCACGAACCGATCTTGTCTCGCGTCAATCGGGCGATGGAACGATTGGCGGCATGGCCGAATGTCAGCGGCGCCAAACCTCTTCGGGGCCCCTTGAAGGGCAGTTATCGCATTCGCGCCGGTGATTGGCGCATCATTTTTACGGTGGTGAACGATTCGGTCATCGTGACCCGAATTGCCAATCGCCGCGACGTGTACGAGGATTGAACCCCATGCCGCCCACCATCACATTATCCGGCCATGAATATATCATTCTGCCCAAGGGTGAGTACGAGCGCTTGGCTCGCCGCGCGGCAGTAATCGACGATGTCGCGCTGCCTGCTCTGCCCCGCAAATTACAGGATGGCAATTACCCCGCTATTGAGGCTGGGCGAGCCGTATTGGCCCGCAAACTCATAAAACGTCGCTGGGCTATTGGATTAACACAAGCCGAATTGGCCCGCCGTGCCGCAATCCGTAAGGAAACACTCTGTCGAATCGAAAAGGGGAAGGTAACCGCCGACACCGCCACGATCGCGAAGATCGTGCGCGCTCTTGAGGCCGCGGAGCGAAAATCGGCCCTGGCGACCTCATTGATGGCATGATAGTAGTTTTGCCATTTCTCAAACGAGTGACAGAGTGCTGGACGATTCGCCAAATCTAGCGATTCTTTGTAATTCTTGTCGTGTGCTCCCGAATAAAGAGAAGTCTCCATTCGCTAAAGCCAAAGCATGTCTGAACAGCAACTCAGTCTGGCCGGCAAACGGTTCACCCTCTATTCGCCGGCTTATTTTGTCAACAACCGCGTTTGAAGCGGTGGAATGCTTATTCACCAAGAATTTCGTTACAGGCGAATTTTGGCAATTTGACCCGGCGGTATATCTTGTTGATGCTGAATGTGGAGCGGCGGTTTGGCAAATCATTTGACCGGATCGGGGCAATTAAATTCTCTGGTACCGTAGGGGTACGTATCTTTCCTATGTCGATTTGCGATTTGTGACTCGCGATTTTTTGACTTGCATGAGACGTTATCGGACTTTCCTCATCTTTTAAGGGCCCAACGACCGATAACGACCTGTAAGGAGAATTCCGATGCCTGTCACTGTCGATCATGCGCCGTTGGAGACTGATGAACTGGGGCTTTGCACCGTGGGTCAGGTGTTGTCTCATGTGCGGAAGGGAAATCGGCTGATCACCAACGTGCTGATTGATGGGCAGGAGCCGGACCTGCGGCGGCTGGAGGAAATCCGCCGAGCCCCTCTGAACGGGAAAGTGGTCTATATCGAAACCAGCGACCCGCGGCAGATCGCTCTGGACGTGCTCGATGAAGTGGGCACGCAACTGTCGCAGGCCGACAAGCTCAAATCGCAGGCGGCGGAATCGCTGCAAAAAAATCAAAATGCCAAGGCGATGGAAGACCTCGCGCGCTGTTTTTCAGCCTGGCAAAACGCGCAAAAATCCGTCACCTCCGTGGCCCGGCTCCGAAAGATTGACCTGGACAAAATCCAGGCGGAAGGAAAATCGCTGAACAAATTGCTGAGCGATTTCACCGGGCAGCTTCATCAGATCAAGGCGTCATTGGAATCCCGCGATTTTGTCACGCTGAGCGATCTGCTCCTGTATGAGACCAGCGAGATGAATTCGGCCTGGATGGCGGCGCTGAGGGAATTGAGGCGGGAGATCGAGTAAGCGGCGTTGGTCCTTTTGTTCCCGGCTATTTATTTTCCTCCTAACATGCTGCCGTGCGCGTGATGCATTAAGATGCCGCATGGCATCATGACGCAGGTGGTTTCACTCGATTCTTTGCCCGATCTTCCGCAGGTGGCGGTCCTGCGCCGCGCGGTGGAGCATTTGGCGGCAGACACGAATGTGCGGGCGGTCTGGCTGGGCGGGAGCTTCGCGGTGGGGTCGGCCGATCGGTTCAGCGATGTCGATTTGCGAATCGCCGTGAACACCTCGCATTTGAGCCAGTGGCGAGCGCTGGATTGCACGTCCATTTTCGGGCAGGACCGGCTGGGGGGAATTTTTCTACCCTTCGGCGACGAGGCGTTCTTGCATCATCTGGTCCTGGAGGATGGCACGATCTTTGACTTTTTCGTGCAAACGACCGAACGGCAAAACCCGGAACATGCCATCAAAGTGCTCAGTTGCAGGGATGAGGCATTTGCCGGGCTGTTGGAAGATTTTGAGCGGCCGATATCGGCGCAGATGCCGTTGGCGCAGCCGCAGACCCTCCTGGAATTGATCATTGAATTCTGGATGAATTCGCACAAGCATCGGAAGGTGATGGCGCGGGGGCTGCCGATGCTGGCGGCGATCGGAGTGCAGCTGGAGCGGATGACTCTGATGCGGCTGTGGTATGCGCTGCTGAGCGGGCGCGATGCGGGCGGGAGGCCGTCGATTCATGGGCTGTCGGCCGCGACGGGGGAGATTGAGCATCACATGGGCAAGGGAGCGATGGGCATTTTTGGGATGCCGCTTCGCGATGAACAGGAAGTTTGCCGCGCGATCGAGGCGGATCGCGATGAGGTGGCACGGGTGGGACGATTGCTGGCGACGCGGGAAAAATTCGATTATCCGGAAATGCTGGAGAAGAAGGTGAAAAAGGGGTGGGATGAGATGCGGAACGAGATGGAAAGGTAGTCGCCGGGGGACAATCGATTAAAATGCATTCCTTATGCGAGCGTTGATCATTTCCAGCAGTTTGGACGCCGCGAGCCGCAGCGAGAAGCTGGCGCGCGTGTATGCGGATTCGTTATCTGACCACGGAGTGGAGGCGCGGGTGATTCTGCTCAAGGATTATCCCCTGCCACGGTTTGATAACGGGAGGGGGATCACGGAGGACGCTTCCTACCGAACGCTGCACGAGGCCGTGTCGAATGCGGAGGGACTGGTGCTGGCGGGGCCGGTTTACAACTGGGGATGCTGCGCGGAACTCAAACGGTTTGTGGAAGTGATCGGGACGACACCGCCGGACCGGTCGGCTCGCGGCGCATTCTTCGACAAGATCGTTTCGTTCGTCAGCGCGGCCGGATTGCCGCACAGCTACATGGCGTTTTCGCCCCTGGCGGTGTCGATGATGCTGGATTTCAAGTGCATCATCAATCCGTATCAGGTGTACGTTCACAACCGGCACTGGTCGGAAGATCAACTTCTGGACGAGGCGCAAAAACGAATCTGGAAATCGGCGGGAGTCATGTCGGAGTTAATGCGGTGTCTTGCCAAGAGGGAGTAACGGTCGGAGAGGGAAATCTGAAACAGGATGAACGATAGCGAAAAGGGACAAGCCACCACGCCGATTCGTCACCGGAGCCCGGAAAAACACCGGATGGCGCACCTGGGATAAGGTTCGGCATCGCTGCTGGAGGAATGCTTTTTTCGCGTCTATCCGGAGCGTTCATCATGGAGTTCAATGGCAGAAACGCGGATCGGAATTGAATCGGTTTGTAATAGCGGCCAGGCGCATGACGAATTGAAACGCGACGACCACGGACGAGGCCCCATGGGTTTTTGGGATCAATGGTTCTACGGAACTTCCCCTTTGCCGCCGGACCCACCAGCATTGCGCCAGGCGATCGACAAGGCGATGGGATTGCTGAACAAAGCGATCGCCGCTCACGCGGCAAGCTGGTATGTGGCCGATGGCGCCTGGAAAATTAATCAGGAGGAGAAAACGCTCGCCTTCGAAATGCCCAATGGAGTCCGGGCAACGTCGCCCGCGCAGGTCATCGGAACACATGAGACGGCAACGGGCATCTGGCGGTGGGCCTGGGACGATCCGGCGATCTCGCTGGCCCTGGTCAAAAATTCAAAAACGGTTCAGGTGTTCGGCCGAAAATACCATTTTCCCCGACTGACGCGGCGTGCCTACAAATCCACGGAACAGCAGTGCTGGGAGATGATGGCGCTGGCGTATCTGCTTTGCCAGGCGAACGGGGCGTATCGAGGCCTAACGCCGACGCAGAGCATCTTCATGACGTTTGGGGAGATTAAACTGACGAGAACACGCTGACATTATTCCACGCCGATTTTTTGAAACCATTGAGGCCGGAAATACCGCAACGCCAGGGGGATCAGCAAAATCAGATCGATCAACGCCAGAGTGGACATGAAGCGCCAATTGCTCCAGGGATGCAGCCCCGCGCCGATGGCAACATAAAACGAAACCGCCGGAATATTCCCTAGCAGTGTCCCCAGCGCCGCTTCGCGCGGGCGGATGCGGGTCAGCCCGATGGCATAATTGCTCAAGCCGAACGGCATGATGTGCATGAGGCGGATGGCCATGACGACCAGCAGGCCGTTGTGGCCCAGGCGCTGATCGAGGGCAGCCAGACGGGCCCGGCGCGATTCAAGCCGATCGTGAATCCAGTCGCCGACCAGAACATGCGACAGAGCCACGGTCAGATAAACCGCGATGACAGCGGCAATTTGGCTCCAGAACACGCCGAAGTAAATGCCAAAGCCGTATCCGCCGAGGATCTGGAGCCACCACAGCGGGCCGACCAGCAGCGAGAGCGCGATGTAAAGAGCGATGTAGAAGAGCGTGGCACGCAGGGGATGATGCGTAACCCAATCGCTGAAATGGACGCCAACCTGATGGAGATGTTCACGATCGAGATAGACTCGGCCGGCGTCGGAGCAAAAGAGCCACGCGAGGGAGAGAGCGATCCCCAGGAGAAGGAGAACACCGAGCGTGGGACGGACATAACGCATGGAGAAAAATCCCAAACCAGAAATCAGAAATCTGAATCCATGACCCAATGCTCGAATGCCGGAAAGTGCCGCTTCGATCATTATGCCATTCAAATTCGATTCGTCATTCTAATGATTGGCGTACATCAGCTTGCGCATGCTGATCCAGTAGGTTTGGAAGAGATAGATGGCAGCGAGGATGATTTCCCCGCAAAGCGTGTAGAGGTAGGCATCGTCAGTGCCGTAACTGAATACGCCCCGCCGCTGGAGAGCGATATATCCGGCGACCGTGGAAAGACATGGCACGGCGACAGGAAGAAGATGAGCCGCATGATACGCAAGGGCACGGCGAACAACCGGATATGGCAATCGATACCCGCGATACGCTGCTTCCCAGGCGGTGAGTCGGGCGGCCAAGCGGATGGAGAGGTCGATGATGATGTAAGAGATAAGACACAGGGCAATCAAGAGGGGCCAGGCTTCCAAGGCGGAAATTTTCGAGGAAAGAATATGCCGGCGAAACCAGGTCACGTGAAGCCAGGCCGTGACGCCGAACATTACTGCAACGAAGGTCCAATAAATCCGTGCAAAGCGGACCGCCGAGGAAACCGGCCCGCGCGAATTGAGCGCTCGAAAAAACCGGCTGGGGGTGAAAATAATCTGGGCCGAAGTGGCGAAAAACCGCCGCCAGAGAGGGCGCGGATCGGAGGAGAGTTCCCACGCGGGAGGCGTCCGCATGTCCTCTATCGTGCTGGATTTAATGGCAGAGCCGCATTCGGGGCAATTTCCCGAAGGAGGCAGGCCATTGAGGGTATAGCCGCAATTCTCGCAAAGAAGATCGGAT
>CAZCKE010000268.1:3625-6171 GCA_964499005.1 uncultured Tepidisphaeraceae bacterium | reverse complement strand
TGGACCGACACCTACGGCGATACCATGCAGACTCTGACCAATGGCGATGTCGTCTGGACGACTTCCAGCGGCGCGCAGTACACGTTCACGCCCCATACCGGCGGCGGGTACAACGATCCGGACACGATTTTCGGAACGCTTTCGATGGGCACGGACGGATTTGTTTATGCCGACACGGATGGAACAACGCGGTATTTCAATTCGGCGGGCCGACTGGAAAAGATTGAAGACCGCAACGGTAATGCCCTGATCATTAGTTACAATTCTTCAGGCTTGATTGAATCGGTCAGCGATTCGGCCGATTCGTCGCGAGATCTGACGTTCACGAACACGGACGGCCACATCACATCGATCGCCGATTTCACCGGGCGCACCTGGACGTTCACCTACGAGACGGCGACGAATCCGGCGGACGATTCGACGATGTATTTACTGACGTCGCGAACCACGCCCTCCGATTCAGAGACGCCGGCTCAGACGTTGGACTATGCGTATTACACGTCCGGGCCGCTGACGGGCCGAATGGTTTCGGTTACCGATTCTACAGACGGCAAGTCGATCCAGATCGCCTATTATCCAAGCGGCATGGTCTTCTCGGTCACCAGTGCCGACGATAACACGGAATATTTCTACTACGATCTGGCTCACAACGAAACCACGTACGTCGATGCGCTAGGCCGCGAATACAGCAGCGAGTTGGATTCCAACGGCTTTGCCATTAAGCAAATCAATCCTGACCAGACCCAGCTGAAGTTCACTTACACCAACGGCATGTTGACGTCTGAAACCAATGCTCTTGGTCAGACAGAAACATTCTCTTACGATTCGTCCGGTAACCTGACGGAAGTTACCGGGTTCGACGGTGTCGAAACCGATACCGAATTCAATTCGCTCAATCTTCCGACGCAGGTTACTGTCACTGGCCGCGGAACCACTTATTTTACCTACGATTCCACCGGTAAGCTTCTATCCGCCACAGATGCGCTCGGCGATGAAACGACGATGACGTACAACAGCCGGGGCGAGCTTCTCACGGTCACGTTGCCCAAAGGAAATGTTTCAAGCCCCGACGGCGATTACACGACTACGTACACGTACAACGATGCCGGCCAGGTGTTGACCGCCACGACGGGATTGCCCTCAGAGGTCGTCAACACTTATGACAGCCGTGGAAATCTGACCAGCACGACGGATGCGACCGGGCACGAAACGACCTTTGAATACGATCTTCTGGGGAATCTGCTCCAGACGACTGGCCCCGATCCCGACGGCTCCGGCCCCGAATCGGCGGCGGTGGCTTCTGTTGCCTACAACCGGTCCGAGGATGAAGTGACCTCAACCGATCCACTGGGCAATGAGACACAAATCTTCTCCAATGGCCTCAATCAAGTGGTCAAGGTCGTTCATCCTGACGGCACGTTCACGATCGAGACGTACGATGCGGTCGGAAATCTGATCGCCTCCAGGGATGAACGAGGGAATGTGACTCAATTCCTTTACGATTCCAGCAACCGCCTGATTGAAACGCTTTATGCCAATGGCGCGACGGCAATCACGGTTTATAACGCCAACGGCCAGGTGACCAGCAGCACCGACGCGAACGGGAACACGACTCAGTATATCTACCAATCCAATGGCTGGCTGGCGAGCGTGACCAATGCGCTGAGCCAGGAAACCAGCTATACGTACGATTCTGCCGGCAATGTGGCGACTGTCACGAATCCCAGCGGGACGACAACCTACACGTACGACGATCTGGGACGAATCACGCAGATGCGTGCCCCGGGGGGCGTCGTCACCACGACGGATTACGACCCCAACGGCAACATCGTGAACCAGACTGTTTACGACGTCTCGGGGCTGAGCAGCATTCCCAGCGACCCGCGGACGCTCTCCAGCAGCCGCAAGCACTCGACGGTTTACGCGTACGATGTATTGAACCGGCAAATCGAAGTGACCGACCGGGCAGGGAACCATACCTACACCAGCTACGATGATGCCGGCCGGGTGCTCACGACGACCGATGCGATGGGGAATGTGACGACGTACGCCTATGACGACGCCGGACGGCTGATCTCCACGACCGGGCCCGATCCGGATGGCTCGGGGCCGCTTGCGGCGCCGGTGACGACATATCAGTATGATGCCGACAATAACCTGATTTCCCAAACTGATCCCGACGGCAATACGACGACCTACGCGTACAACGATCTGAACCAGCGCATCTCAACCACGCTACCCGACCCCGACGGCTCGGGGCCACTGGCGTCGCCGGTCACCACGTACACCTACAACGTGGATGGGCAGCAGGTCGCCGAGACCGATCCGGACGGCAACACGACGTTCTATCGCTACAACAGCGTCGGCGAGATGGTCAGCAAGACCAACTCGGCCGGCTCGACGTGGACCTACCGCTACGACAATAATGGCAATCTGACCTCGACGACGGACGCCGCGCCCCGCACGCGTTATTACACCTTCGACCACTCGAACCGCGTACTCGCCGAGAACTGTATGGACGCCTAGTGCCTCACGGTGTTGAACAA
>CAZCKE010000268.1:0-3615 GCA_964499005.1 uncultured Tepidisphaeraceae bacterium | reverse complement strand
CGCCAGACCCGGGGACCGTTAACGGCTGAAGGGACGCCGGAGCCGGATGGCCTGACGATGGATTACAGCTACGACACCCTGAAGCGCGTCAGCGCCGAGAAATTGATGGACTCCGACGGCGTCACTGTGCTGAGCACGATCGCCTACACCTACAACGACAAGTGGGAACTGGAGACGATCGGCGATTCGAGCAGTTCTTACGCGTACACCTACAACGACGCCGGGCAGGTGACGTCGGTGGACAACAGCGGCACGCCGAGCATGCCGGATGTCGTGTTGAGCCAGGGATATGACGGCTTTGGCAACCGCTCATCGCTGGTCGCGACGGTCGGCAGTTCGACCGTCTTCACCAACGATTACACCTATAGCGCCCTGGGCCAGATGACGCAGGTGACGCAGAGCGGATCGGGCATCACCAGCAAGGAAGCGGACTTCACCTACAACGATGACGGGCAGTTTGAGACGATGACCCTGCTGGCCGGTGGGACCGGTGTGGCCTCGGCCGCTTGGGGCTACGACCACGACGGCCGGCTCACCTCCCTGGCCTACACCCGCACCAGTGACAGCAGCACGATCAACTCGTACGGATTCACGTACGATGCCAACGCCTGGATCACGCAGATGACCAACGCCGATGGCACGACGAATTACACCTACGACCATGACGGCCAGGTGAGCGGCGCCAGCGGCAGCGCGTTGACCACGAGCCAGTCATTCAGCTACGACGCCAATGGCAACCGCACTTCGACGTCGCTCAGTACAGGCGCGAACAATGAGCTCAGCAGCGACGGGACATACGACTATGCGTACGATGCCGATGGGAACCTGATCACCAAGACGACGATCGCGACGGGAGCGACAGAGAACTTCAGTTGGGATTACCGCAACCGTCTGACGGACATCACCTACAAGACCTCCGGCGGCACGACGACTGAGCACATCCACTTTACGTATGATGTGTTCAACCGCCGGATCGGCCAGCAGATCGACAGCGATGGGGACGGGACGTACGACAGCACGGAGCGTTATGTTTATGACGGCAACAGCCTGGTGCTGGTGCTCAATAGTTCGGGGAGCGTGACCCACACGTTCCTCAATGGCCCCGGCGCCAACCAGGTGCTGGCGGATGATGCCGGATCGAGTAATGTCACGTGGATGCTGGCCGATAACCAGGGAAGCGTGAGGGACGTCGTCAACGATTCCGGGTCTTCGGCGGATCACATCCAGTACGATACGTACGGGAATATCCTGACCCAGAGCAGCCCGTCGAACCAGCCCCGCTTTGCCTATGCGGGGATGCAGCTCGACAAAGCGACGGGGCTTTACTACGACAACGCGCGCTATTACGACTCCAGCCAGGGCCGGTTCATCAGCACGGACCCGACGGGATTCGCGGGTGGGAACACCAATCTGTATGGCTACGTGAACAACGATCCGGCGAATTTGATCGATCCGACGGGCTTGGCGCCCTATAGCCACGGAAATGGCGGCGGCGGGCCAAATGGCGGCCCCGGAAACAACGGCGGCCATCAATATACTGACGTCCAATCGGCGGCCAGCTACTGGGAGAATTACCTCTTTGCGTTCTATGGTTTAGAGGACTATGGAAGCGCAGGAGACGTTACACCTTCAGCACGTGTACAATATTGGACTGATGCCTCCAGAACGGTTGCAATTGGTGCCGCGGCCGCGGCAACGGGTGGGCTCGCCGCTGACGGGCTGGCCGCCTATGTGGGAGCCGAAACCGCGGGAACCTTTTTGGGCACCGTAACCATTGGAGGAGTGAACGGAGCGGTTACTTTTGGGACGGCCAACATATTGACGCAATCATACAGCGACCAACCGTTTTCGCCTTCTTCACTATACGGCAGTGCGAATACGGGGGCCGGTTCTGGAATGGCGTTCAGTGGGGTGCTGTATGGGTTGAACACCCTGATGGCGCCAACTTCGCCGACGCTGACTCCGTCACCGTCGCCTAGTTCCGCAGTGGCCAACGCCGCAGAGAACACCACAGCGAATATCGTAGAGCGCGATCCACTTGATTGGTCAAGAACGAATTGGCAGGGACAAACTGCGTACGACCATGTTCAAGCACACGGTATTGACAACTTGGCAAAACCGCTCCAAGGTATCTTCAGTAATGACCCTGTGTTGACCACTGAACAGGCATGGAGTCAAGCGCAACTTCAAGGGATCCAGCCGCAGATTCAGGGAAATGGCAATTCCCTCTATCAAGTCCCAATGGGCGGTCCCGTTGGGTGGCAAGGTGGATTCAATGGCAGTGGCGCGCCGCTTACCAATGTCAATATTTTCGTGAATCCTGCTAACCAAGTTGTTACGTCATTTCCAAAGTGAGATGCAAACCCATGTCTAAGAACTGGTACAAGCTATGTCCCGTGTGCGATCAAGGGCGTTTATTCGTCATGAAGAGGCAGGACGATGGGAATTTATTTTTACTCTGTGAAGAATGCGAGTCAGCGTGGAATATGCCGGAAGAAATCGACGATAAAAGCAAAAACTTTAGCATTGATGGGATCAGTTTTACTTATGCAAATGAAACCGATATTGAGCGAACGGGTTGGATCCGGTATTCAATGACCAAAACCGACAGCTGACAAAATGATGAGTTGCCGCAGAGAATGCAGGGGTTTAGCAGCTTGGCAGTTTGACCCCGGCACAGGTGAGACAGATTCAAGGGTTCGTCAATAACTACAACGCTGAGGTCAACGTAGTAGGAAGTCGAGCTGCCGGCACTGCCGGCACTGCCGGCACTGCTGGCCCTATGTCTGACTTCGATTATGTCATCGGGGAAATCCGTGACATTCGGAATTCCGCAACTTATTATCTCCCGCGAGGAGTGACGAGTGATGCAGGTCCCGGGTATGACATTTTTAATGCGAATGATACTCCACTAAACCCGAAGCATCCGGTGGTGTGCATGGACGAGAAGCCCAAGCAACTGGTGAAGGAAACGCGTCGGCCAATCCTCGCCCGCAAGGCCCAACCGCGGCGGTACGATTTTGAATACGAACGCAATGGCATGGCGAATGTTTTTGTATTCGTCGATCCACATCGAGGCTGGCGATTCTACCCGCAGATTCAAGAATGACGGTCCACTAGCGGTGGGGCTTATAAATCTTCTACTTTGGTGTACTCTTCAAGTGTCTGTTCTTTTTTTTCAGAAAAATGGAGCGATCACTCGATCGCTCCTCAAAGATCACTGCCCAAACACCGCCATCAGTTCGTCCGGCATCAAATCCGTCGGCTGCTCTTCGTTCGTGAGTCGAACCCACCGAACAAATCGATGCGGCGAGACCCGTTCCAGAAGGCTCAAGGCGCAGCGTCGTCCGGCCTCGTTTCCGTCCGGCAGGTGCCAGACCTTTCCATCCGGCTTTACGAGGTCGAAAATGAGCTTTCCCTGCTCGTCGGAGCAACTGGAGCCCATGAGGGCAACAACATTACGGTAGTCCGCTTGCCAGAGCCACCAGGTTGAAGGAAACCCCTCCACCACAAACAAATGGTCCACAGGCTTCTTGATCCCGTGATAGTTGTAGAGGAGAAGGGATGAGCGGAACTCCAGGATCACATCATCCTTCACTCGGGTACCCGGAAAGA
>CAZCKE010000267.1:0-6193 GCA_964499005.1 uncultured Tepidisphaeraceae bacterium | reverse complement strand
GTCATGAGCTTTTTGCGCTTCGGCGAATTGGTGGGAGAAACCGACGGCAACCTCGGCGCGCAGCTTCGCAAGCTGGAAGAGGCGGCTTATATTTCCGTTCGCAAGGAATTTGTGAATCGCAAGCCGGTGAGCTGGTACTCGCTGACTCCAGTGGGGCGGCGTGCGCTTCGCGCGCATCTGGACGCGCTAGAGGCGATCGTCAAATCCGCCAGCCCTTAGAGGCAAATCGTTACGATAATCCCAATCGGCCTTTGAGAAACGCCAGACTCAGCGCCCACGCTTCCGCCGCCGCTTTGGGGTTGTACGCCGACCGCTCGTCACAGAAAAATCCGTGGTCGGCGTCGGCGAACTCGGCATGAATGAAAGTTTTGCTCGCGGCCGATAGGGCATCGGCGATGGAGCGTGTCATGGCGGCCGGAATATGCTTGTCCAACCCGCCCCAGCAAAGCAAGATCGGCCCATGCTGCTTGATCGCCAAGGGCAACAGATCGGGCACGATGCGACCGCCATAAAAAGAAATCGCGGCTCCCAGCGGCAGGATCGAATTGGCGACGAATGATGTCCGCCCGCCCAGGCAAAATCCGATGCACGCGATTTTATCGGCGATCACGTTCTTCTGCGACTTGAGCCAGCCATGCGCCGCGCGAGCGTCGGCTTCCAGCCCCTCGATGGTAATCGCCTGCATGTGCGGCGCGACCTGCGACCAATCGGTGTAGCCGCTTTGGAAATTCCTGGCGGTCCGATGAAAGAGTTCTGGCGCGACGGCCCAATATCCTTCGCGGGCAAACCGTTTCACGACGTCCTGGATATGGTGATTGACCCCGAACGCTTCCTGAAACACCAAAATGCCCGGCCCGCGTTTTTCGCCGGGAGGGTTTGCCCAGTGCAAGGTCATCTCCGAAGCGCCGGGCACGGCCACGTCGACGGTTTTGATTTCAATATCAGTCATGATATTTCAAAACCGCCCGAAACGCCGATCGTTGAAAAAGTTTTAAAACCGATACCCTTTGTTCTTGGATTCGTCCGAGCCCATGAAGATCAAAACGGAAATCCCCAGCCCGACGATTGCCAGCCCGCCTCCCCAGAAGAACCATCCCAGGCCCACCCAGTACGTCCAAAAAGTGACGATGCCTCCGACGACGATAATGCCAAGGCCGCAAAGAATTCCTACCAATGCGCTGCGGACCCGCTTTGAAGTGGATTCGTTAGTCGCCGTGTTCCTTAATTGCGCCGCTCGCCGCTGCGATTCAAAAGCAGGATCGTTATGAAAGCGCGACATGGGATTGCGAGGTCCGCCCGGCATAATTCTCTCCTTTGTTTTGAGCCCGCTGACAAGGATAGGACGGCGGGAATTATAACAGTCTGCCGACGTGGGCTCAAAGGCTATTTTGCTTAACTCAATCCAAACATTGGTGCAGACTTAAGCGCGGTCGATCCAAATCACCCGGTAACAAATCCTCGAATCCGCATGGGAGCGCTCGGAGCGGCCGGCAACATGAAATCCCCATGAAGCGACGAGTTGTTCGGTCAATGGCTCGGCGATGGAGGCCCTTGCTTCGCCAAAGGTGCTGATGATCAGTCGGCCACCGGGAGCGACAAACTGATCCAGATGGCGAGAAATGAAATCACGCCGCCGCAGGCGAGGCACATATTCCAGCCCCGTGCGAACAAAATTGAATCGCCTCGGTGGCCGCCATTCCATCGCGTTGCCGGTGTAAATTCGATTCGACCAATGCGGCAGGCGTCGACGGGCCAGGTCAGCTAATTCCGGCGCAATATCCAACCCATATGGCTCGAGGGCCAAGCCCTTTTCCGCGCACCACCGCTGCATGCATTCCATCAAATATCCGCTGGCGCACCCGACATCGAGAAATGTGCCGTCGCGATCGATCCCATCAGCGATCAATCCGCGCGTGTGCTTCCATTTCGCGTCATCGCCGGAGTTGCCCGATTGGCTGCGAGGATTGTCCGCCGCCAAATACGCCGGCGTAATCGCGGCGGCAATGTTGCGGTGCCAGGTCGGCTCGTCGATTTGTCCGTCGGCGAGTTTTTGCTCCTCGTTCTCAAGAAGATCATGAGCGCGATTGATGCGCTGGGCAATCGGCTCCAGGGCGAGGACTCTGGCAAAGAATTCCGCGCCCAGCTTTTCCTTCGTCACAGTATAGATTCGTCGCTCGTTGCCAGCGGCCTTCACGGCTTGTTCCTTGATCCGCCGATATTCGTCTCGCAACTCGGGGCTGGCGACCAGTGCATCGCGGAAATGCAACTGCCGTCGAAGTTCCTTGCTGAAGGTCGGGCAGACGTACAAGTGATGATTTTGCCATTGCCTGCGAGGCAATTTGAGCGGCGTCGAATCGTCGCGCCGCTCGAAAGCGTACCGATCTGGAATTCCAAGATCATCCTGAAAAATATACCCCAGTTCCGCCAGGCGATTCGAGACGTCATTCAACAGTATATCCGCGGCGATTTCGACGTTGATATCGAGTATCGACTTGGCCGGCATACCGGGGATCGCCGTGCTGCCGACATGATGCACCCGCAAGGCCAGTGAACCCAGGTGGTGTTTCAAAATTTCAGACAATTCGCGAAATTCATCCGCCCAGGCCGGCTGGTAGGGTTCAACAATCATGTTTGCAGGTCTTGAGGCAGAACAACCGGATCAAGCCGAGGCAATAGTATCTGCATGATCGCTAAAGCGACAAGATAAGCGCAGGCGCAAATTCCGAAGAGGATTTGATAACTGGTGATGGGATGAGTGTGATAGAACTGAAGAAGGTGCCCGGAGAAACTTTGGAAGGCCATGCCGACCAGTCCTCCGGCCATTCCGCCGATGCCGACGACCGAGCTGACGGCACGCTTGGGCATGGTGTCGGAGACGAGAGTGTAGAGGTTGGCGGCGAATCCCTGGTGGGCCGCCGCCGCCAGGCCGATCAGCAGCGTGGCGGTCCATTTCCCTTGAACGTCGGCCGCGAAAAACACCGGAATTACCGCAATGGCGCATGTGAGCAGCGCGGCTTTTCGGCCCACGTTGACGCTGTAACCTCGCTGGATCAACGTGGATGAAATCCATCCGCCGGCGATGCTTCCCGCGTCGGAAATCAGGTAGACCGTCACGAGGAACGGAAGCAGCGCGAATATGGTTTCGACATGGAATGTCTTTTTCAGGAAATCGGGCAGCCAATAGAGATAGAACCACCAGACGGGCGCTGATAACGCCGTGCCGATGACAAACGCCCAGGTCGCGCGGTATTGGAGCAGGCCGATCCACGAGACTTTTCCGGCGGCGTCCGGTGGATCGCCGCGGATGTAGGCGAGTTCTTCCGGCGAAACGCGCGGATGTTTCTGAGGCTCGCGATACAGCCACAGCCAGCCGATCACCCATAAAATGCCCGCGATCCCCGTGGCTAGAAAGCAACTGGGCCAATTCAACCGAAGCAGGATGAGCCAGACCGTGATCGGCGTCAGAATGTTGCCGATATTGGCGCCCGCGTTGAAGATACCGGTGGCCAGCGCCCGTTCTTTTTTGGGGAACCATTCGCTGACGGTTTTGATCGCTGCGGGGAAATTTCCTCCTTCGGCCAGTCCCAGCGCCATTCGCGCCGCCGCGAATCCCGCGACCGTCAGGGGGATCGTTTGGGTAAACTTCGCGTCGGGCGAGATAAATTTATTCAGCGAATGCGCGATCGCCGCCAAACTCCACAAGCCGACGGCCAGGGCATATCCGCGGCGCACGCCGATGACGTCCATCAACCGGCCGCCCAGCAGATAGCCAAATGCGTACGCGAGGGAAAACGCGGCAACCACGTTGCCGTAATCCACCTCATTCCAACGCAGATCATGTTGAATGTTCGACTTGACCAGGCTGACGACGCCCCGGTCCATGTAGCTCAGGACGGTGGCGAAAAAGAGCAGGGCACAGATCCACCAGCGGAATCCGCGAAAACCCGCCTGGGATCCAGACGATGGCTTCAGCGACGAAGATGGGTTTTGATTCAAGCTCAACTCCGCGACGCCCAAGCCTACAAGCGACCCCCGGCAAGGAACAGAGGCTTATTCTCCCGCGACAGGCACCGAGGCTATTTCTCCGCCATTTCCCGCGCTTTGTCGACATACTCCAGCATCGCCTGACCGTCCGGTATCCAGGGCCGGTTTCGCCGTGAATAGACCTGTGCCATCACCTGCTGGGCCTTGTCCGGCAAATACGCTTCCGTGCCCTTGTCAGTCCAGTAGGTGAAGCTGGCAATGAACTTGGGAGGAAGTGCGCCCGAGGCCAGCAGACAACAATAACCCAGATAGGTTCCGCTCATCAGGCGAGTGCCGATGGCTGTTTTGGTGTGATCGCCGATGAGTGAGCCCAGGAATTGCCGGCCGCTGGAAATTTCCCTGCTGCCGATCCGCATCTTGATCGTGCCGTACGTATTTTTCAGATTGCTCGTCGTCGTGCCGGCGCCCAGGTTCACCCATTCGCCCAGATAGCTGTGACCCAGATAGCCGTCATGAACCTTGTTGCTGTGACCCAGGACAATCGCATTTGAAACTTCACCGCCGACTTTGCACATCGGGCCGATGCTCGCTCCTTCGCGAATGTACGCCAGCGGCGTAATCGCCGAGCCGCGCCCGATGAAGCAGGGCCCCTTGATGACGCAGTTGGCGCCGATGGAAGCGCCCGCTTCGATCACGATCGGCCCTTTGCTTCCGTCGAGTACCGCGCCGGGATTGATCACCGCTTCGGAATGCGCCAGCACGTTTTGCTCATTGACGACGTGATAAGGCCCGGTCGGCAATGTCCGGTTTCCGATTCGCCATTGCTCGCTATCCGCGACAATCGCCTGCTCGTTGTGATGAATCAGATCCCAGGGAAATCGCATGAGTTTGCCGGACGATTTTCCGCGCGGCAGATTCGCCAGCGCCTGCCACGGTTTACTCGAGGTCAAACAATCCCGCGCCGAAAGCCCCGGCGATTTCACGCGGGCCTCAACGGTGCGATTGTCATCGTCAACCGTGGCGTAAAGATCGTTTGAAATCGACGCTTTTTCCTCGCGAAACAGCCGCCCATCCGACAGCAACGCCGGCTCATCATCCAACGGAGCGTTGACGGCAACCGAAACTCCCAGCGTCGGCGCCACATGAAGCCGGCAAAACGGCGCCATTTCCGGCCGCACCCATAGCGTCACGCGCTTGGGGCCCAGATGCTGGATTTGTTTTTGCAGGAGGGAAGTGCAGCCTGACAGCAAAGTAAAGACGGGCCGAGAGAGAGAAAGCGGCGCGAATTCCCCCCAACGGTCATCTTCGAATACGACCAGGTGCATGGCGCGATTGTACACGGGAGGCGGCGAACGCCCCAAGTGATCGCTGGATGGAGTTGGGAACTTCGATTACGGGCGATGATCGGGAGCGGCATGCCGATCAACGGGAATTCCCGCGGACAACGACACCGGCACTGCTGTCGCGGCGCCTTGGCCCGCCGAATTTCCCTGGGCGGCGGTCGACGATTTATCGCCGCCCTGGCTCACCAAAACACCCAGGCTGATGACCAAAACCAAACTGGATGAGATCAGCCCAAACTGCGCCATCCGTCGCGGCGAAAACATATTCACTCCATTGTCTCCCGCTGCAATCCTCAACAACGAATCACAAACGCACCTATAAAGCACGGTGTTTTAAACGCAAGAATAAATCGGCCAAACCGGCAGGTTTATTGCATTCTTTATGAGCCGGCCGCCGCGGCATCCAGTAGCCTGAGCGCGTGATAGAGCCATTGGAGCGCGGGAACAGGGATTTGGCGGGATTTTGCCGTGCGCAGCGCCTGGCCGATGATCGCTTCGATTTCCATCGGACGCCCCAGTTGCCGATCGATCTGCATGCTCGTCTTGTACGGCCCCATGGTGCTGGTGTGATGGAGCTTTTCCTCAACGATCGAATCAGCAAATCGAACGCCCAGCGACCCGGCGGCAGCGATCACTTCGTGCATCAGCGTGCGCACCAATTCCAATCCATCCCGCGTGCCGATCAGGCGGTCCGTCGTCAAATCCAAAGCGGCGCCCAGGCCGTTGAACGGCACGTTCCAGACGAGCTTTCCCCAGCGCCCGGCAAGCAGATCGTCCAAGGTTCGGCAGGGGATTTTACTTCGGGACAGCAGCGACCCGATCTTCGTCAGGCGATCGCCCGCGGGGCCCCGAAATTCTCCCAACTC